>NC_011297.1:1200000-1500000 GCF_000020965.1 Dictyoglomus thermophilum H-6-12
TACCCTAAGACCTGCTGTTGTTTTGGTAGAAAATGGAAAAGAAAAACTTATAGTAAAAAGAGAGAATTATGAAGATCTTTTGAGGGGACAACTATGAAGATTGGAATCTTAGGAGGAGGACAAGTAGGCCAAGCCCTTTGGAATACTATTTATGCGGAGAAAGAAAACATATTAAATATTCTTGGTGAACCTTTAGAGATTAAAAAAGTACTTGTTAGGGACTTGAATAAAAAAAGAGATATACCAAGAGACTTTCTAACTAATAATCCTGATGAGATAATTTATGATAAAGAAATATCTCTTGTAGTTGAAGTAATGGGAGGAGAAGAACCTGCTCATACTTATATAAAAAAAGCTTTAGAAGAACAAAAATTTATAGTTACTGCTAATAAGGAGGTTATTGCCCTCCATGGAGATGAACTTTATAAGATAGCAAGGAAAAAAGGCGTTGATATAGCCTTTGAAGCAAGTGTAGGAGGAGGTATACCTTTGATAAAAACCATTAAAGAAGCTATGGCCGTAGATAAAGTCAAGGAAATATGGGCGATTGTAAATGGAACTACCAACTATATATTAACAAAGATGGAAGAAGAGCACAGAGACTTTGAGGAAGTATTAAAAGAGGCTCAAAAATTAGGATATGCCGAACCTGATCCTTCAAAAGACATACTAGGACTTGATACAAGGTTCAAATTAGCAATACTTTCTTCTTTTGCTCATCACACTACTATAAAGCCAAATGATATTTACACAGAAGGAATTGAAAAAATCTCTTTAAGAGATATTCAATATGCAAAAGAGCTGGGATATAAAATAAAACTTCTTGCAATAAGTAAGTTTTATAATGGGGAAATAGAGGTCAGAGTTCATCCTACTATGATATCCTTATCCTCTCCCCTTTCTTCTGTAAATGGAGTATACAATGCCATATTACTAAAAGCAGAAAAAAGAGGAGATGTACTTCTTTATGGAGAAGGTGCAGGACCTTATCCTACTGCAATGGCACTTCTCTCTGATATATTAGAAGCAAGCCATACCATATTATATTCTGTTCCTAGATATTATTCCTTTGCTTATCTATATCCATCAAAGATTAAAAAAAGCGATGAAATATATACAAGATATTATATGCGACTATGGGTAAAAGATCAGCCGGGGGTACTTGCCCAAATAGCAAAAATATTAGGAGAAAATAATATAAGTATTTCATCGGTAGTCCAGAAAGAAACATCGGAAAAAGAAGGAAAGGCAGAATTAGTAATTCTAACCCATAAAACGTACGAAAAGAATATGATAAAAGCAATAAAAGAGATAAAATTATTACCTATTCTTGAAGAATGGGGAAGTCTTATAAGAATTGAGGGGTAAAAATGAGTGGCGTATTAATAAGATATAAAGAGCTTCTTCCTATAACCGAAAATACACCTATGATAACCCTACACGAAGGAGATACACCATTAATATACGCTAACAATCTATCAAAGAAATATGGAATAGATGTATGGCTTAAATATGAGGGTATGAATCCTACAGGGTCTTTTAAAGACAGGGGTATGGTTGTAGCAATCGCTAAAGCCTTAGAAGAAAAAAGTGAGATGGTCATATGCGCCTCGACAGGAAATACTGCTGCCTCTGCAGCCGCTTATGCTGCTCTTACAAACCTAAAAGCCTTTGTAGTACTACCAGAAAAAGCAATTGCCTTAGGCAAGCTTGCCCAGGCCATAATGTACGGAGCAAAGATAATCAGCGTCAAAGGTAACTTCGACGATGCTCTTAAATTGGTAAGAGAGATTTCTCAAAAGTTTCCTATTACCTTGGTAAACTCTATAAATCCCTATAGGTTGGAAGGGCAAAAAACAGCAGCTTTTGAAATCTGCGATGTTCTAAAAAGAAATCCTGAAAACTTAGCTATTCCTGTAGGAAATGCTGGAAACATTTCAGCTTATTGGATGGGGTTTAAGGAATATTATAAAATAGGAAAAATAAAGGAATTACCTAAAATGCTTGGATTTCAAGCAGAAGGCGCTGCACCTCTAGTGAAAGGTCATCCTATCCCCAATCCTCAAACTATAGCCACTGCGATAAAAATAGGAAATCCTGCAAGTTGGGACAAGGCTATAAATGCAGTTAGAGAATCTTCAGGTTTAATCGATACAGTTTCTGACGAAGAAATATTAGAAGCCCAAAAAGAGTTAGCCTCAAAAGAAGGCGTATTTGTAGAACCAGCCTCGGCAGCCTCATGGGCAGGAGTAAAGAAACTTTTAAAAGAAAATAGATTTCCAGGAGAAGAAGTGGTATGTGTTCTCACAGGGCACGGTTTAAAGGATCCAGACATAGCTATAAAACAAGCCAAAATCGATATCTCCATTGAACCTAAAATAGAAGAATTTCAAAAAATAATAGAAAAATGAAATATCTTATTAAAGTTCCAGCTACATCTGCTAATTTAGGACCTGGTTTTGATACCCTTGGTATTTGCTGGGATCTTTTTCTAAAGATATATGTGGATTTAAACTCTAATGAAAAAGTAGTCATTAACAAAAACAAGCAAGAGATAAAAAAGAACGACTTATTTATTCAAGCTTTAAACTATACCTTAGAGTATCTCAATATTCCAAATAAATTCTACAAAATAGAATTAGACTCTGAAATTCCCATAGGAAAGGGACTTGGAAGTAGTGCTGCTGCAATTTTAGGAGGAATATCTACAGCAGAAATAATTTCAACAAAAAAAGTTGACAAAATTGAAAAAATAAAAATTGCCCTAAACTTCGAGAATCATATTGATAACCTATCAGCTTGTTTAGAGGGAGGCGTTGTAACATGCTTAAAAAACGAAAATGAACTTTCATTTACTAGATTACCTATAAAATGTGATATCTATGGAGTTATATATATTCCAACTTATACTATAGCCACAGAATCTGCAAGAAAAATCCTACCTCTAAACTATCCCAAAGAAGACGTGATATTTAACCTACAGAAACTTAGTTTCTTAATCACAGGTTTAGTTAAAGGAGACGAAGATTTAATAGATATGGGAATGGAAGACAAAATTCATCAACCTTATAGATTTAACTTGATAAAAGAGTATACCTTAATTAGTGAGTTACTAAATGGTAAGTTTAAGAAGAAAGTAGTATTAAGTGGTGCTGGACCATCGTTGCTAACCATAACTTTATCTTACCAAAAAGCTCTTGAAATTTTGAAAAATCTAGAAAATAATTTAAGAAATGAAATTGAAGGAACCTTTAGGATCTTAAAACTTAATAACAAAGGTATTGAAATAGAAAGTCTGTAAATAGGGAGGTAATTGAATGGGATATAAGATAGCTGTAGTAGGAGCAACAGGTCTTGTAGGTCAAGAAATGTTAAAAATACTTTATGAAAGAAAAATTCCTGTTTCAGAAATATACGCTTTTGCTTCTGCAAAATCAGAAGGAACCTATGTAGAGTTTGGAGATGAAAAAATAAAGGTTGAAAAAGCTACTGTAGATGGAATTTCAAAAGCAGATTTTGCACTGTTTTCCATTGGAGAAGAAATTAGTCTCGAGCTTGCACCTGAGATTGCAAAAAGAGGAACAATAATTATAGATAATAGCAACGCATTTAGAATGAATCCTGATGTGCCTCTTGTAATACCAGAGATAAATCCAGAAGATCTAAAGAACCACAAAAATATAATTGCAAATCCTAATTGTTCAACCATTCAAATGCTTGTAGCTTTAAACCCTTTACATAAAAAATGGAGGCTCAAAAAGATATTTGTAGCCACTTACCAATCGGTATCCGGAAAAGGAAAAGATGCTATAGACGAACTCTTAACAGCAACTTCTTCTTTCCTCAAAAAAGAAGATTATTCTCCTAAAGTTTTTCCATACCCCATTGCTTTTAATCTAATTCCTCACATTGATAGTTTTGAAGATGAAAACTATACAAGAGAAGAAATGAAAATGGTAAGAGAAACCCATAAAATATTACATGATCCAACTATAAAGGTCTCTCCAACGTGTGTAAGAGTCCCCGTATTAAGAGGACACTCAGAAGTCATTAATGCCGAATTTGAAGAGGAGTTTACATTAAAGGAGGTCTTTGAGGTATTATCCAACGCACCTGGAGTAAAAGTGTTAGATGATCCATCAAATAGAGTTTATCCAATGCCTCTATTTTGCGACGGAAAAGACGAGGTTTTTGTGGGAAGAATCCGTAAAGACTTATTTGAACCTAAAGCCCTAAATATGTGGGTTGTATCGGACAACATTAGGAAAGGTGCCGCTTTGAATGCAGTACAAATTCTTGAATATATGATAAATAACAAATAAGGAGGAAGATCAAAAAGTGGGCTTAATAGTACAGAAATATGGCGGAACCTCTGTGGGATCTATAGACAGAATCAAAAACGTAGCTCAGAGAATAGCAAAGTATTACAAAGAAGGGCATAAATTAGTTGTAGTAGTATCTGCTATGGGCGACACTACTGATGATCTTATAGAAATGGCAGAAGCAATAAATCCTAATCCCAACCCCAGAGAGATGGACTTCCTATTATCTTCTGGCGAAAGAATATCTGCAGCACTTACTGCAATGGCTTTGCAAAGCTTAGGAATTCCTGCTATAGCACTGTCTGGAAAACAGGCAGGAATCATGACTGATGCTATTTTCACAAAGGCAAACATAAAGAAAATAGAACCTAAAAGGATATTAGAAGAATTGGAAAAAGGAAATGTTGTCATCGTAGCAGGCTTTCAAGGATACGAACCTGAAAAAGGAGATGTAACAACCCTTGGAAGAGGAGGTTCTGATGCTACTGCTGTAGCTCTTGCAGCCGTACTAAAAGCAGATATTTGTGAAATATATACTGACGTAGATGGTATTTTTACAGCTGATCCAAGGGTTGTACCAAATGCTAAAAAACTTGATTTTATCTCTTATGAGGAGATGCTTGAAATGGCAGGTCAAGGTGCACAAGTGATGCAGCTCCGCTCTGTAGACCTTGCAGCCACACACCATGTACCAGTAGTAGTAAGATCAAGTTTTAATGAAAATTCTGGGACTCTAATAGGGGAGGTAAAAGAAGTGGAATCCAAACAAAAAGTAAAGGGAATAGCCCATAATAAAAGTATAGCTAAGATAACAGTGGTAGGTGTACCTGATAAACCTGGTATAGCTCACAAGATATTTGCGCCTCTTGGAGAAAAATCAATAAATGTGGATGACATTGTACAAAACGTAAGCAAAGATGGAATAACTGATCTCTCCTTCACTGTATCAGAAAAGGAATTAAATGAAGCCCTAAAAATAGTTGAAAAAACTGCTAAGGAAATTGGAGCTAAAGAAGTAATATATGATAACAACGTAGGAAAAGTGTCTATCGTTGGATGGGGAATTCAAAGTACTCCAGGAATTGCTGCAAAAATGTTTGGTATTTTAGCTTCAGAAGGCATAAATATAGAGATGATAACAACATCTGAGATTAAAATCACATGTATAATAAAGAGAGATCTAGTAGAAAAAGCAGTGAAGGCATTACATGAAGGGTTTAATCTTGGGGGAGAGGAATAATCCCCTCCCCCTTTTAAATTTTTTTACTTAATTTCTACTACTGCTCCCTCTGCTTCTAATTTAGCCTTAATCTCTTCTGCCTCTTGTTTAGATACTCCTTCCTTAATGGGTTTTGGAGTAGAGTCTACAAGATCTTTTGCCTCTTTTAAGCCAAGTCCTGTTATTTCCCTTACAACTTTAAGTACCTTTATCTTATTTGCTCCTGCATCCTTCAAAATTACATCAAAAGTAGTTTTCTCTTCAACTGGAGCTGCTGCCGCTGCGCCAGCAACAGGAGATCCCACTGCTGCAACAGGCATTGCCGCACTAACTCCAAACTCTTCCTCGAGAGCTTTTACTAACTCAACTAGTTCAGTTACTTTCATCTCTTTTATAGCTTGAATAATTTCCTCTTTATTCATTTCACATTACCTCCTTTTATTGATTTATTGAAATTTTTTCTTTTTCTTTAGCAATAGCATCTAAAGTCCAGACCAATTTATTAACAGGCCATTTTAAACTCCAAACAAGAGATGACAAAGGTGCAGATATAGCACCAACAACTTGAGACAGTAAAACTTCTTTTGGTGGCAGTTTTGCTAATTCCTTAACCTCATCAGCAGAGTATACTTCTCCTTCTATTATTCCACCTTTAAATTTTAACAATTCATGCTCTTTAGCATAATCTACAAGAGCCTTTAAAACTCCAAAAGGATCACCATAACAGTAGGTTATAGCAGTAGGCCCCACAAAAAATTTCTCCAAATCCTTATCAGGATAAATTTTACGGATTGCAAGAAGAGCTAAAGTATTCTTTACTACTCGATATTCTGCATTTAAAGGTCTTATCTTGCCTCTTAACTGGGTCAAATCAGCCACAGATAATCCCTTAAATTCTGTAAAAATCAAGGCATTAGCATTTAACATTTTTTGATACAGTTCTTCAACCTTCTGTACCTTTTCTGGCTTTGGCAATCTTTTCACCTCCTTCCTTATCCCTATTATTCAAAAATAAGGGAAAGCCTCCTGGCTTTCCCTTAAGTAATTGCTTTTATTTAATTTTCGAAAACCAGTAAGGCCTACGTAGGAAATTTAAGAACCTACGGTCTTCGGCCCTATTTATATTAACTTTTTACTTTTCCTTCTGCCTTATGCAGCCTCCTCTTGTTTTATAAGATCTGCAATATTCTTAGTATCTATTGGCACGCTTGGTCCCATACTCGGAGATATATAAATACTCTTGAAATATTGCCCTTTAGCTGCAGCAGGCTTTAATCTTAAAAGTGTACCTAAGACAGTCATCAAGTTTTTATATAATGCCTCTTCTGAAAAGGATGCTTTTCCTATTGGAACATGTACTATTCCGTATCGATCTGTTCTAAACTCTACTCTTCCAGCCTTATATTCCTTAACAGCTTTAGCAATATCATTAGTAACCGTACCTGTCTTAGGATTAGGCATTAGTCCCCTTGGACCTAAAATCTTACCTAAACGAGAGGGTATCTTCAAAGTTCCCATTATATCAGGAGTAGCTATTGCCACATCAAAATCGAGCCAGCCACTTTCAATCTGTTTTACTAAATCCTCTCCACCCACATAATCCGCTCCAGCTTCCCTTGCTTCCTGAGCTTTTTCACCCTCGGCAAACACTAAAACTTTCTTTTCTTTACCCGTACCATAAGGTAAAACCACCGTACCTCTTACTTGTTGATCAGCATGTCTTGGATCTACCCCAAGCCTAACTGCTAAATTTATTGTCTCATCAAATTTTGCAGTTGCAAGCTTTTTAACTAAACTTACAGCCTCTTTTGGAGAATACAGTTTTCCTTTCTCAATTAATGAAAGCAATTGTTGATATCTTTTTCCTCTCTTTGCCATGCCCAAATTCCTCCTTAATTAAGTGGTATTAACGAGGGGAAGCCTCTCCCACCATCTCATCAACCCTCAATTATTTCAATACCCATGCTCCTTGCTGTACCCTCAATCATTCTCATAGCTGCCTCTATATCATTAGCATTTAAATCTTTCATCTTTAGTTCTGCGATTTCTCTTATTTTACTCCTTTTTACCTTTCCTACTTTTACCTTATTAGGCTCTCCAGACCCTTTTTCCACTCCTGCAGCTTTCTTTAAAAGATCAGAAGCAGGGGGAGTCTTAGTCACAAAAGTAAAAGATCTATCCTCATAAATAGTTATCTCAACAGGTATTATCATTCCCTCTTGACCAGCCGTAGCAGCATTATAAGCTTTACAAAACTCCATAATATTAACCCCATACTGACCTAATGCTGGTCCAACTGGTGGGGCAGGTGTCGCCTTACCTGCAGGCAATTGAAGTTTTACTTTTCCTACAACTTTTTTAGGCAATTATATTCCCTCCCTTTCTAATCAGTCTTCTCTACTTGGGTATGATCTATCTCTGTAGGAGTCTCTCTTCCAAAAATAGACAATAAAACTTTTACAGTTCCTTTTTCAGGATATACCTCATCTACAAAACCTTCATATCCCATAAATGGACCAGATTTTATGTATACTCTATCACCTTTTTTAACTTTAAGCTCTGGTCTTATTTCCTTCTGTTCTAAGAATCTCTTTATCCAGTGTTCCTCCTGTGGATTTAAGGTACTTGGCCTACCAGGTGTACCTACAAATCCCGTCACCCCTGTAGTATTTCGGATTAATCTTATCACATCCTCATCCTCTACCATCCTTATAAATAAATATCCAGGGAACACTTTTTTAACCTGTATCCTCTTTTTTCCTCCTTTTACAGTCATCACCTTTTCTTCAGGAACCACTATCTCAAAAACCTTATCCTCCAAGTGATTAAGTTTTACTTGCCTCTCCAATATAGCCTTAACCTTATGCTCATGCCCTGCAAGAGTATGTACTACAAACCACTTTGGCTCAGCCACTTGAATTACCTCCATTTTCTAACCAGTAAAGCTTCCAAGAATCAATCTACTTAACAAAACAAACACAAAATCATAAAGAGATATGATCAATATCAATAAAATTAAAGTTATACCTAAAGCCAAAGAAAGTTGTAAAACCTTCTTCCTATCGGGCCACATAACTTTTTTTAACTCTAATTTTTCTTCAGCCCAAAAATCTTTTATCTTGTCTATAATAGATCTTCTCTTATTCATAATAAGCCATCTCCCATTAATATAAAAATTTTTGGCAGGCCCGGCAGGGCTCGAACCTGCAACCCCCGGATTTGGAGTCCGGTGCTCTCCCTATTAGAGCTACGGGCCTACCTCACTTCCCTATGAATAGTATGTTTTCTACACCTAGGACAATATTTTCTTAATTCTAACCTATCTGGATCATTCTTCTTATTTTTCTCCGTAGTATAATTTCTTTCCTTACACTCAGTACAAGCTAACGTAATTACTACTCTCATAACTATTATAACACCTCACTATCCTTATTCAATAATTTTAGTTATGACGCCTGCACCAACTGTTCTTCCACCTTCTCTTATAGCAAACCTTAAACCTTCCTCTAACGCTACAGGCTTGATTAACTTTATCTCCATCTCTAGGTTGTCACCTGGCATAACCATCTGTACTCCCTCTGGTAACTTTATCTCCCCTGTTACATCTGTCGTCCTAAAGTAAAATTGTGGCTTGTATCCACTGAAAAATGGCGTGTGCCTTCCACCTTCTTCCTTCTTCAATACATATACCTGCGCCTTGAAATGTGTGTGCGGCTTTATCGTACCTGGCGCAGCTACTACTTGACCCCTCTCTACTTCATCTTTGTCTATCCCTCTTAATAGTATCCCTATGTTGTCACCAGCTATCGCTTCATCTAATTGCTTCCTGAACATCTCTACTCCCGTCACTACACTCTTCTTTATCTCATCACTTAATCCTACTATCTCTACTTCGTCCCCTACCTTCACCCTTCCTCTCTCTACTCTACCCGTCACTACTGTTCCTCTCCCTGTTATGCTAAATATGTCCTCTATCGGCATCAAAAATGGCTTGTCTACATCTCTCTCCGGTATCGGTATGTAATTGTCTACAGCATCCATTAACTCCCATATCGCATCTACCCACTGGTTCTCCCCTCTCTTTATCTGAGGGTTCTGGAATAACGCCTCTAATGCCTTTAATGCTGACCCCCTTACTACCGGTACCTCATCCCCTGGATATCCATACTTCGTTAATAAATCCCTTACCTCCATCTCTACTAAGTCCACTATCTCAGGATCATCTACCATGTCTATCTTGTTCAAAAATACTACTATGTATGGCACATTGACTTGCCTCGCAAGTAATATGTGCTCCCTCGTCTGAGGCATCGGACCATCCGCAGCTGATACTACTAGTATCGCTCCGTCCATCTGTGCAGCACCAGTAATCATGTTCTTTATGTAGTCAGCATGACCAGGCGCATCTATGTGCGCATAATGCCTGTTGTGCGTCTCATACTCTACATGCGCAAGGTTTATCGTCACTCCCCTTGCCCTTTCCTCTGGCGCTTTGTCTATGTCTTCATACTTCAAGGGCTTCGCTAATCCTTCAGCCGCTAGCGTCATCGTTATCGCTGATGTTAATGTCGTCTTTCCATGGTCTACGTGCCCTATCGTACCTATATTCACATGTGGCTTCGTCCTTACAAATTTCTCCTTCGCCATCCTTTATCTCCTCCTAAAGAATATATTTTAAAAAATCTCTAAAGATTATAGCCTAAATTTAATAAATAAAAAAGAGATGATAATCAAATGGAGCCCACGACCGGGATCGAACCGGTGACCTTACCCTTACCAAGGGTACGCTCTGCCAACTGAGCTACGTGGGCCCAATTGGTTGCGGGGGAGGGATTTGAACCCTCGACCTCCGGGTTATGAGCCCGGTGAGCTACCTGGCTGCTCTACCCCGCGATCACAATGGTGGGGAGGGAGGGATTTGAACCCCCGAAGGCACCCGCCAGCAGATTTACAGTCTGCCCCCTTTGGCCACTTGGGTACCTCCCCAACTACTATTATGGAGCCGAGGGAGGGATTCGAACCCACGACCCGCTGATTACAAATCAGCTGCTCTGCCTCTGAGCTACCTCGGCTAACCATTGAAAAGTATATACATAAATCTATACTAAGTCAAGATCTATCTTTTTATCTTTACAAACATTTTATGTTATAATTTGAAAAGTACTTTTTCATAATTAATTATCTTTATAAAAAAGGGAGGGAAAAACATGGAAGAACTCTCAGACATAAAACTTGAAGAAACCGATTTATCAATTTCTATTGATACCCTTGTATATGGGAATATCCTCAACATAACCAAAGATGGACTATGGTTAGACATTGGGAAAAAATATGATGCCTTTCTACCTTACAATGAATTATCTAAGGAACTTAAGGCAAAACTTGAAAAAAAGCAAGAAATTGATAGTATTCCCGTAGTCATTAAACATGTAAATTATAAGGATGGAGTCATCACCGTTTCAAATAAAAAGGCGGTAGAAAATAAAATATGGGAAGAACTCTTATGGGCTTATGAAAATAATCAACCTATTCAAGGGAAAGTTATCAATTATAATGGCAGGGGTTTTATCCTGGAGATCAACAACGAAGTAGAAGGTTTTATTCCTGCAAAAGAAATTGATGTCCCTCCTATTAAACCTCCTAAATACTATATAAACAGAAGAATAGAGGGAAAAATTAAGAGGATAAATCCTGAAAAGAATCAGTTAATAATCTCTGCAAGAGAACTCCTTGAACAAAAACAAGAAGAAGAAAGATCAAACCTTTGGGAAAAAATAAAAAATTCTCAGATCGTAAGAGGCAGAATAATAAAAGTTGACGAAGATAAACTCACTGTAGACTTAGGCTTAGGAATTATAGGTATAGTGGAAAAAGATGAAATATCTTGGTTTCCTATTAAAAACATAAGAAGATATTACAATACCGGAGACATAGTAAAAGCAAGAGTACTATCTTTAGATGAGAATAGTAGAACAGCTCAACTAAGTATAAAACAGGCACAACCAAATCCATGGTCATTATTCAAGGAAAAATATCCTGAAGGTTCTATTATAAAGGCCGAAATAATAAAAATATCTGGAGGTATTGTAGTAAAAGTAGATAACCTTATAGGATATGTTCCCATGAGTGAGATATCTTGGGGAAGACCTCAGGATGTTAAAAATAGCTTAAAAGTCGGGGACAAGGTCAAAGCAAAAGTTCTTAGTGTAGATGACTTAAACCAAAAAATATTTCTAAGTATAAAACAAGTAGAACCGAATCCATGGGAAGTAATAGATCAAAATTATAAGATTGGTGAGATTGTTTCAGGAAAGGTAACCAATATCACCGACTTTGGAATATTTATCGAAATTAAGCCAGGGCTTGAAGGACTCATACCTAGAAAACTAATTTCTTGGGAAAGGATAAGCAATATCTCAGACATATTTAAACCTGGAGATTTTATAGAAGCGAAAATTATAGAGATAGACAAAGAGAATAAAAAGCTAACTCTTAGTAGAAGAGACTTATTAAAAGATCCATGGGAAGATATAGATGAAAAATATAGAGAAGGACAAAATATTAAGGGAAGAATAATAGAAAAATTAAAAGATGGGTATATCGTGGAATTGGAACCTGGAATAGAAGGATTTTTACCTTATACTCAAATCAACTTTGAAAAAGAAAATGAAATACAAGGATTTAAAGAAAATGAAGAGGTCGAAGCAAAAATAGTTAAAATAAATCCAAGGTTTAGAAGAATAACCCTCTCAATTAAAGCTTTAATAAAAGAAAAGCTTGATCAAGAAATGAAAAAATATCTAAGTGAATATGCTCCACCCCCATTGACTCTAGGTGAGCTTTTAAAGCTAAAAAATAATGAGTAGAATGCATTAGGATCCCCCTCTTATTACAAAACTCAAGAGCAAAAGAGGGGGATTCTTACTTAGACATTAACAATTCCAAGATTCTTGTAAGTTTTTTATCTAATAGGTTTATCTTCTGTTCCAATTCTTGTAAATTTACACCAGTACTTTGTTTCTCTGTAACTTTTTTAACCTCTTCTAACAATGCATTTTCTTGAGCTCTAAGACTCCTAATAAGATCTGTTATTTCTCTAATTTCCTTTCTTAAATATTCCTCTTTCTCTGAGAGCTCATCTATTTTTTTATGAATCTCATAAATATCAGCAATTTTTCCTTGCGAAGAACTTAAAAGCCTATATAAGAAAATAAGAAACACTATTATTACTCCAAAAATAACAAAATCCAAGATTCTCGCTATATTTATTACCATTATTATCCTCCCCCCAATATAAAGCATGATTTTTTATAGAATTCCTGTTATACTTTATAAATATAGCACATAGGGAGGCAATAGTAAATAATTATGATATACAAAACCCACATATCATTAAATATATTGTTTCTACAAGTAATTTTAAGAACATCTAATGTTCAGCTTCAAGAAATAATGACACCTTGGGGCATTGGAATACTTTCTGGGACAATTGTAGGAAGCTTCATTCCCGACATTGATGCTCCAAAATCTGAAATATCTAAAAGACTCTTACCAGCTAAAACTTTGTTAAATTTATTCATTCCATTGTTAAGCATTATCCTAACATTTTCTATCTTCACCTTTTTACACCAAAGTTTTAAACTGACAACTACGGAAGGAAAATCAATTACTTTCTTAATGCTCTTTATGATAATAGTGGCTTTACTAAACTTGCTCTTTAATATATTACTAAAACCATTATTTGAACATAGAGGGTTTTTACACAGTTTGACGGGTTTAATTTTTCTAAATATATTGTTCTTAATATTCTATATAAACAATCTCAAAAACTTGCCGATAAATTTTGTAAAATTATACAATGGTTTCTATGTAGGTATAAATATAGGATATATAGGACACATTATTGGAGATTCCTTTACCTATCAAGGGATAAGGCCCTTTTATCCCGCTAAATGGAGACTATCCTTAAAAATATTTAGAACTAACTCTCCTCAAGAAAAAATTTTATTTTACATATTAAACCTTGCAAATTTTGTTCTTTTTCTAAAAAATATACTTCAATAAAAGAAGGAGGTACAAGAATGATTGATATTAAAGTTCTAAGAGAGAATCCTGAGCTCATGAAGGAAAATATAGTACTAAGAAACCTAGATCCTAATAAATATGATGTAGACTACATTTTAGAATTAGACGCAAAACGAAGATCTTTACAAAAAGAATTGGACACTTTAAAAGCTCAAAGAAATAAAATATCACAAGAAATAGGGAAACGCAAAGGTGAAGAAAGAGAAGAATTAATTAAAAAAGCTAAAACCCTAAAAGAGAAAATAGAAGAATTGGAGAAAGAATATGAAAAAATAGAGAAAGAGCTATACTTAAAATTATGGCAACTTCCTAACTTTTTGTCTCCTAAAGCCCCAAAAGGAAAAGACGAAAAAGACAATATAGAGATAAAAAGATGGGGAAATATAAAAACTTTTACCTTTACTCCTAAAGACCATTTAGATCTTGCCTTATTAAATGACCTAGTAGACTTTGAGAGAGGAAGTAAGGTTACAGGATCCAATTTTTATTATCTAAAGAATGAAGCTGTACTCTTAGAATTTGCTCTTTTTAGATTGGTAATAGATACCCTCCTTCCTGAAGGCTTTAAATTGTTCATAACCCCTGATTTGGCACGAATGGAAATAATAGATGGAATTGGCTTCCAACCTAGAGGACCTGAAGCCCAAATATATAGAGTGGAAGATACAGATTTAGGGCTAATTGCTACAGCAGAAATCACTCTAGGAGGATATCATAAGGACGAAATTCTTGATGAACTTGACTTACCTTTAAAATATTTGGGATTTTCTCACTGTTTTAGAACAGAAGCTGGTGCCTACGGTAGATACAATAGAGGATTGTATAGAGTGCATCAATTTAGTAAAGCAGAGATCTTTATAATATGTAGGCCTGAAGATTCCGAAGAAATGCACGAATACATATTAAGCCTTGAGGAAAAAATCTTCCAAAAATTAGAAATTCCATATAGAGTAGTAGACATATGTTCAGGTGATCTTGGGGCTCCTGCCGCAAGAAAATTTGATATTGAGGCATGGATGCCAGGAAGAGGAGACTTTGGAGAAGTAACAAGTTGTTCAAATTGCACTGATTATCAAGCAAGAAGACTAAATATCCGCTTCCGAAGAGTTACAGGCGAAGTAGAATATGTACATATGCTAAATGGAACAGCCATTGCCATTTCAAGAGCTTTAATTGCAATCTTGGAGAACTATCAACAAGAAGATGGAAGTATATTAATACCTAAAGTTCTTCAACCCTATATTGGTATCTCTGAAATTAAACCAAAAAAATAGGGAAGCCTTTTAGGCTTCCCTATTTTAATTTATGATTAATAACACTTTGAATAGCCACAAACTCTACAAGTCAAACATCCTTCTGCAACTTGCAATGGCGAACCACATTCAGGACAAGGCATTCCAGAGTAACTTTCATCCTTTTCTATGTTATCTTTATTCTTTACAACAAAGTTATTAATGGTATTGTTTTTGCCTTCTTTTATATCAAGATATTTTTCTATTGCCTTTCCTATGGCATCAGAACAAGAAAGGATAAAGTCACCGTCCTCAGTTCTTGCTGGATTAGGACATCTTATTCCCTTTAACTGCTTAACTATAGCTCTTACATCAACACCACTTCTTAATGCAAGGGATATCAATCTGGATATAGCTTCTGTCTGAGAGGCTGCACACCCTCCAGCCTTTCCAAGGGTTGAAAAAACCTCACATATACCAAATTCATCTTCATTTATGGTAACATACAAATTTCCACATCCAGTTTTTATCTTTATAGTCGCCCCCTTGGTTATTATAGGCCTTGGTCTAGGGATTAATTTGTGAGGCTCTCTTTCTTCTTTACCTTCTTCTTTTTTCTCTTTTTCAACAGACAAAACCTGTGAAGCCCTTGATTTATCTCTATATACTGTTATACCTTTAAGCTTTAGGTCATAAGCCATTAAATATACTCTTCTTATGTCCTCTAAAGTAGCACTCTCTCTTAAATTTACCGTTTTAGATACTGCATTATCTACATATTTTTGAAAAGCTGCCTGCATTAATACATGATCTTCAGGATCAATATCTAAAGCTGTTACAAAAAGTCTTTTGAGTCTTTCTGGAATTTCATCCATATGCTGTATAGTTCCTTCTTGAACTATCTTTTCTATTAAATCTTCAGAATAAATGTCCTCCTTGATTAAAGCTTCCTTAAATAACGGATATACCTCATTCCATTCTCCAAGACTTATTTTTCGCTTAAAAGCAAGAGCAAAGATAGGTTCTATTCCAGAGGAACAGTTAGCAATAATACTTATACTTCCAGTAGGAGCAATAGTCGTCAAAGTTGCATTTCTAAGCTTCAGTCCCATATCTTTGTAAATACTCTTATCCCAATTAGGAAATACTCCTCTTTCTTCTGCAAGTTTCTGGGATGCCTCACTTGCTTCTCTTTGAATAAAACTCATTATATTCTCTGCTATATCCCTTGCTTCTTTAGTATTATAAGGTACTTCAAGCCTCACCAACAAATCGTAAAAACCCATTACTCCAAGCCCAATCTTCCTATTTGCCTTTGTCATTTCCTCGATAGGTTTTAATGGATAAAAATTAGCGTCGATAACATTATCCAGAAAATGTACCGCATTATGTACTGTGATTTTTAACTTATCCCAGTCTATTTCGTACTTTTCTCCTACCCTTTTTAACATCTTGCCAAGATTTATAGAACCTAAGTTGCAAGACTCAAAAGGAAGCAAAGGTTGCTCACCACAAGGATTGGTAGACTCAATCTCTCCAACCTCAGGAGTTGGGTTCTTTCTATTTATTTCATCAATAAAAACCACACCTGGCTCTCCATTTTTCCACGCCTGCTTCACTATAAGATCAAAAAGATCCCTTGCTTTTACTTTTCTAACTACTTCCTTATTCCTAGGATTTATAAGAGGGAAATCCTCATCTTTTAAGACCGCTTCCATAAAGCTATCGGTTATAGCAACAGAAATATTGAAATTGGAAAGAACTCCTTCTTGATCTTTACACGTTATGAATTCCTCAATGTCAGGATGATCTATTCTTAGAATTCCCATATTGGCTCCTCTTCTAACTCCACCTTGCTTTATAGTATCCGTAGCTGCATCATAAACCTTCATAAAACTTACAGGTCCTGATGCTATTCCTCCTGTAGTCTTAACAATATCTCCTTTAGGACGAAGTTTAGAAAAAGAAAAACCTGTACCTCCTCCTGACTGATGTATCAGAGCAGCATATTTTAACCCATCAAATATGCTCACTAATGAGTCTTCTATGGGTATCACAAAACAAGCCGAAAGTTGTCCTAAAGGTCTTCCTGCATTCATCAGAGTTGGAGAGTTTGGCAAAAACTCAAGAGAAACCATCATATCATAAAATGTATTTTTTATGGCTTCTAAATCAGCCTTAGGATTGTATATTAAGTCTACTTTAGCAATAGTCTCTGCTACCCTCTCAAACATCTCCTCTGGAGTTTCAATAACATTACCCTTTTCATCTTTTTTTAAGTATCTTTTCTCAAGGATCATCAAGGCTTGTTCAGTTAATTCCACTTTTCTCATTGATCTCATCTCCTTTTAAGCTCTTCTATTTTTTTCTTTAACTCCTTTAAATTTTCATCGTTAGGAGCATATTTCAATCCTTCATTTACTGTGTCTTCCGCAGAAATAAGATCACCCTTTTGAATATAAGCATAAGTAAGATTTCCATAAGCTTGAACATAGTCCTTCTTAAGTTCTAAAGCCTTTTTAAACCAAGCTATAGCCTCATCGTATTTATTTAGCATAAATAAACAGGCTCCTATATTGTTCATAATTTCAGGAGAATTGGGATTATAAGATAGAGCTTTTTTAAAATACTCAATAGCTATACTATAATTTTTATTGTTATAAGCCTCAAGGCCCTTTTGAACATAAACTTTATCATTTAGTGGAATTTCTTTAATCTTATCTTCTTTTCCAAGCTGCTTGTAAATAACTCTTAAAAGATTAAGAGCACTCTCGTAAGTAGGATCAAGATTAATAACTTTCAAAAGATATTCCTCTGCTTTATTTAAATCACCTAATTTATACATTACCACCCCAAGATTATACAAAGTGTCTTTATCATTTGAATTTCTACTTAAAAGTCTTTCATAAATCTCTTTAGACTTATCAAATTTTCCTTCTTGAAAATAAACTCTAGCAACATAATTTGCTGCTTGAGAATGATAAGGATCTACTTCAAGAATCCTATTAGCCATTTCAAGAGCCTTTTTCTCATCTACTAAGTCTGTAGAATACATCTTTAATAAGTTTTCCATAGGAGGAACACAATACCTATCATAAGTTAATGCTTTTTTCAGGTACTCCTCTGCTTTTATTATTAAGCTCTTATCTTTTTGGCCCAAATAATGGTAAGCTTGAGCATAAAAAGCTCCGACAAGGTTATTACTTAAAGATTTATAATAATCATTTTTCAAAAGTCCATTAATATGACTTTCTCCTTTTCTAAACGCCTCCATCTTTATATCCTCATTTTCTGCTCCTCCCATAACTCCTAAATATGCTTTTATTACTGCCTCGTGGAAAGCTGTCTCCTGAGGTCTTAGTTTTATTGCCTCCTCTAACACAGCCACTGCTTTTCCAACCTCTCCACTATTTAAATAGTCAAGTCCATATCTATAATAGATCTCTGCTCTAAAGAATCTTAGAGAAATCCATATACTGAAAATACTTATAAAGGTAAAGATTATCAGAATAAAAACTCTGAATAGGAAGGAAATAGATATCTTCCATATAGAATCTGGTTTTTCCAATTTAAAAAATAGCATAATAAAAGAAGTAAGCATCCAAAAATATAAATATGTTGCTGACAATCCAAAAAGCACAAGACCTTGTATTAAGAAAGATAACCACCCAATAAGGGTTCCTAAAAAGAGAATTCTATTTTCTGCTCCAATTTTATTGTAATTCTTAATACTGTAGAGAAAAACACTTAATAAAACAAAAATAAACGACAACAACCCCAATAAACCTTGAGGGAATAATATGTCTAGAAATTCATTATGCTCTCTATCGGGATAGCCTTTTCCACCATCATATCTTGCCAAATCTAAAGACTTATAGGGAGTAAAATTAAAGGAGAAGGTTTCAGGACCTAAACCATATATTATTCTTGGTGATTTTAAAATTTTATCTTCAAAAAGCCTTATACTATCCCTCCAAGTCAAGATTCTTGGATTTTGTTGAGTTACTCTAAGTCCTGCCCCTATGCTCTCAAATCTCTCTTTAAGAGAAAATAAACCTACATCCTTTTTCTCGATATATAGTTTATTCTCGGTTATGTAAAAAATGCCCACTGTAAGGGCTAATCCTAAAACCAGAGCTAAAGTTATAATCTTATTCTTTTTAGTAAAAAAGCCTTTCTCCTTCCACAGAACAAAAACATAGTAAATTATAATTCCAGCCAAAAAAGCCACCCAAGAACCACGAGTATAACTTCCAAGTAAAACTAAAAAAGAAGCTAAAAATAAAACATAAAGTAAAACCCTTAAAACATTGTTCTTTACATAATAAATGAAAGACAAAATTATTGGCATAACCATTACTAAGAAATGCCCCAAAAAATCAGCATGACCTAATGTAGCGATTATTCTAGATTCTGTCCTAACCCTCTCATACCAAGGCATTAACCTATAAAGCTGTAATATTCCAAAAAAATCGACAATAACTGTAGTAATAAAAACAGTCCAGTAAAAATATTTAAGCTCCGTATAGTTTTCCACCACATTATAAAGAAGAAAGAAAATCACAAAATAAAAAAAATAAGTCAAAAAACCCATCTGCCTCATGTAAGAACCGAAAAAGCTTAAATAAAAGTTAGTAGAAAATATGGTAGATATAATCCAAGAAATTAAAAAAAGAAAAACACTAGCTGAAATGACCTTAGGAGGCAAATTCAATTCTTTTCTTGAAACATAAACCCAAATCGCCCACAGTAATAAAGCAAAGCCTGTCAGTACCCTAATAAGAGTAACTTTTGGAATTTCAGATATGTCATGCAGTTTTAAAAAACTAGGTTGTGCAATTGGAACTAAAAAAATCATCAGAAGTAAAAAGGCAAAAACAAACAATCTAAAATAATGATCCAAAAAACCATGCTTATTATCACGCTTAAGATTTTTCCTCATACCTTCTACCCCTCAAATATTTATTAATCTACGACTATAAAGTCTAACAATCCTTAAAAAGCTTGTCAATTTTTACTCTAAATAATAAAATCATAATTAACCAAAAACAAAATCTAAGAAGGAGGAGGAAAAATGAGTAAAATGCGTATTGGTGTATTAACAGGTGGAGGCGATTGCCCAGGTCTAAACCCAGCCATCCGTGGTATTGTCATGAGAGCGTTAGATTATGGAGACGAAGTTATAGGTTTGAAGTATGGATGGGCTGGTCTTCTTAAGGCAGATACTATGCCTTTAACCTTAGAAATGGTAGAAGATATTCTTGAAATCGGCGGAACAATTCTTGGAAGTTCTAGAACAAACCCATTCAAAAAAGAAGAAGATGTTCAGAAATGTGTTGAGAACTTCAAAAAGTTAAACTTAGATGCCTTAATTGCTATAGGTGGAGAAGACACTCTAGGAGTTGCATCAAAATTTAGCAAACTTGGTCTTCCAATGATCGGAGTTCCAAAAACTATTGATAAAGATTTAGAAGAAACTGACTATACTCTTGGATTTGACACTGCTGTTGAAGTAGTGGTAGATGCAATTAAAAGACTTAGAGATACTGCAAGATCTCATGCAAGAGTTATCGTAGTAGAAATAATGGGAAGACATGCAGGATGGTTAGCTCTTTATGGGGGACTTGCAGGAGGAGCAGATTATATCTTAATCCCTGAAGTAGAACCTAATCTTGAGGATCTTTACAATCACATAAGAAAACTATACGCAAGAGGAAGAAATCACGCAGTTGTAGCTATCGCTGAGGGAGTACAACTACCAGGATTTACTTATCAAAAAGGACAAGAGGGAATGGTAGATGCCTTTGGTCACATTCGTTTAGGTGGTGTAGGTAATGTACTGGCTGAAGAAATACAGAAAAACTTGGGAATTGAAACCAGAGCAGTAATCTTAAGCCACCTACAAAGAGGAGGAAGTCCATCGATAAGAGATAGAATCATGGGGCTTCTCCTTGGCAAGAAGGCTGTAGACTTAGTACATGAAGGAAAATCTGGATTATTTGTTGCTGTAAAAGGAAACGAATTAGTACCAGTAGATATAACTTTAATTGAAGGGAAAACAAAGAATGTTGATCCTGCCTTTTATGAAAGCGTAAAAACTTTCTTTAATAAGTAAGAAAACTCAAGAAGAGGAAGGCGTTTGCCTTCCTCTTTTTTTTCTTTTTCTATAAGCTATTATTATATTCTTTACCACAAAATAAGAGATTATCGAAAAAACAGTAGATACAAAGAGGTTTCCAATTAAATAAGATATGGCAAAGCCTTTTAAGCTACTTCTTTCAAATCCTTTCCATTCAAGTTTTCCACTGACAATAAATTCCCCCACAAAGTAGCTCAAAACCCAAAAAAACGGGGATGTAACATAATTCATAATAAAAGTTCCTAATAATCCTGCTATATAATTTAGCTTGAAGATATAAGAGATTAGTATTACTAAAATTCCTCCAATACCAAATGTAGGAAAAATTCCTATAAAAACACCTATACTAAAACTTAAAGCAATTTTCTCAGGAGAATCTTTAAACCTTAAGAGCTTGAGATAAATATACTTGAAAAGGCTTTTAAGATCTCTTCTTTTTTTCTTCATACAATTTTTCTAATGCTGGTCTTAACTTTTTATACGTACTTTGCAAATCTTCTGGAATCACTTTTGTCTCCCCAAAAACAAACATAAAGTTAGTATCTCCACTCCATCTTGGGACCACATGCATATGTAAATGTTCTGCTATTCCAGCTCCAGCCACCTCTCCTATATTGAAACCTATATTAAAACCATGAGGTTTCATTGTTTCTTTTAAGGCCTCCACAGATATTTGTAAGAGCTCCATCATCTCGGTCAAAACCTCGATACTTAACTTAGTTATGTCATTGGTATGTTCATAGGGCACAATCATAAGATGACCATTATTATAAGGATACAAGTTTAGTATAATGAAATTGAACTTCCCTCTGAGGAGAATAAGATTTTCTTCATCTCTGTTTTCGGAGGGTTTTTTACAAAATATACATTCTTTCTCTTTTTCAGATGTGATATATTTTATTCTCCAAGGACAAAATAATCTTTTCATTAATTATTTCCCCTTTCCCTAAAAATTTTAGATCTTGACAAAAAATTACTTTAAAAGTTATCATTTATCAAGAGTGCCGAAGTGGCGGAATTGGCAGACGCGCCAGACTCAAAATCTGGTGGGTGGGTGACACCCGTGCCGGTTCGACTCCGGCCTTCGGCACCAGTACTTTACCATAAAGATTCCACTTCCCAGTAAAGTTCTGGTGAAACTCGCTTTTTATTTTTTACAACTTCCTCAAGAGGAACAGAAACAGGAGAATTATTTTGCCACCCTATCATCACTCCACTTTCTCCAGCAAGAAGTCTTTTCACTGCATCAACCCCCATAAAGGTAGCTATACTCCTATCAAAGACCGAGGGAGAACCTCCTCTTTGGATATGTCCAAGAACTACAATTCTTGTGGATATTCCAAGTCTATCCTCAATCTGCTTACCAATAAAATAAGCACTTCCTACTCCTTCTGCAACTACAATAATATTGTGTTTTTTATTTTTTCTCTGTCTTTCTTTCAATTTCTCAGTAATATAAGGAAAATCTATAGGAACCTCAGGTATGAGAATTATATCTGCACCACTAACAAGTCCTGAAGTAAAGGCTATAAAACCACATTCCCTTCCCATAACCTCAATAACAAAAGTCCTCTCATGAGCAGCAGCTGTATCTCTGATCTTGTTTATTGCATCTATAACATTATTGCATGCAGTATCAAAACCTATAGAAAAATCTGTACCCCATATATCATTGTCAATACTCCCAGGAATCCCTACTACATTGACACCTTTCTTAAATAGATCATAAGCGCCTTTAAGAGAACCTTCACCACCAATAACAATTAAACCATCTATTCCATGTTTTTTTAGATTTTCAATAGCCCTTCTTTGTCCTTCCTCTTCTTTAAATTCCTCAGATCTTGCAGTACGCAGAATAGTACCACCTCTTTGAACTATCTCACTCACATCATCCTTATGAAGTACTCTAAACTCTTCTTCAATTAATCCCTGATATCCTCGTTCAATTCCTATAACTTCTATTCCCTTAGATATTCCGAACCTTACAATAGCCCTTATAGCAGAATTCATTCCAGGAGCATCTCCCCCGCTTGTAAGAACACCTATTCTCTTAATCATTTCTCCTCTTCCTCCAAGAACCTTCCATAATTTCTTAGTTTTATCCATCTCTCTTCAAGTAAGGTTTTTACATCCTTATTTTTATACTTCCTAATAATTTTACTTAATGATTTTTTCAAATTCTCTACAGTACCACGAAAATCTTCGTGAGCTCCACCATTAGGCTCTGAAATGATTTCGTCCACAAGCCCTAATTTTAAAAGTTCTTCTGATGTAATCTTTAAAGCCTCCGCAGCCTCAGGTGCCTTTGAAGAATCTCTAAACAAGATAGAGGCACACCCCTCAGGAGATATGACAGAGTAGTAAGCGTTTTCGAGAATCATAATATAATCCCCGACTCCTATCCCAAGAGCCCCACCACTTCCTCCCTCGCTTAAAACCACAACTATTATAGGAGTCTCTAAAAGCGACATCTCCTTCAAATTATTAGCAATAGCCCAGGCTTGTCCTCTCTCTTCTGCTCCTATCCCTGGATAAGCACCAGCAGTATCAATAAAGGATATAACGGGCAAAGAAAATTTTTCTGCTAGTTTCATAACTCTCAAAGCTTTTCTGTAACCTTCTGGATGAGGCATACCAAAATTTCTCTTCATTTTTTCCTGAATAGATTTTCCTTTCTCCTGCCCTATTATAACTACACTTTCATTTTCAAAAGTTCCCAAACCAGTAATTATTGCAGGATCATCCCCAAAAAGTCTATCACCATGAAGTTCTACAAAATTGTCAAAAAGTTCATTTAGAAAATCAATAAAGGTAGGCCTTTTAGGATGTCTGGCAATCAAAATTCTTTCCCATGGTGATAGCTTTACCATACCTTCCTCCAAAGATGATTTAATATTAAATACAATACACTTTTAAGTTTTTTCCTTTCTACAACCATGTCTACCATACCATGCTCCAAAAGAAACTCAGATCTTTGAAATCCCTCAGGAAGTTTTTGTTTTATAGTTTGCTCAATAACTCTTGGACCTGTAAAACCAATTAACGCTCCTGGTTCTGCTATAATCACATCTCCAAGAGAACCAAAACTAGCAAGAACACCTGCTGTAGACGGGTGAGTAAGAATGCTTATATAAGGCACTTTTGCTTTTCCAAGTCTTCCTATAGCAGCACTTGTTTTTGCCATTTGATATAGTGAAAATAATCCTTCTTGCATTCTTGCACCACCCGAAGCAATCACAGCTACTACTGGAATTTTATCAACAATCGCTCTTTCCGCAATCCTTACGACCTTTTCCCCAACCACTGACCCCATGCTTCCGCCTATAAACCTAAAATCCATTACCATAATGTAAACAGGAATTCCATTGACCTCACCTTTACCAGTAACAATAGAATCCTTTAAACCTGTTGCCTCTTGGGCCTCTTTAAGTCTCTGAGTGTAGGACTTTGTATCTGTAAATCCTAAAATATCGATCGGAACAATATTTTTATCTAATTCATTAAAAGTACCATAGTCTATTAGCAAATCTATTCTCTCATAAGCATTCAGCTGATCATGATAACCACACTTAATACAAACTTTATAATTTTCATTCCAGTCTTTCGAATAAATTATCTGAGAACATTGAGGACATTTTATCCATAAACCATCAGGAATATCTCGATACTTATTCTTATCATCTTTTTTTAACCAGTCCTTGAACATATCCCCTCCTCACAGAAATTCAAATTTCAATTATTTTACCATAAACTACAAAAGCTTATTTATACTCTCAATTCTACACTCAATTCCATACTTTCTTAGAGACTCTAAATTTTTTCTGAGTTCTTCATCATAAAAAACCCAAAAATCCGGAGCAGTAAGAATAGCGTGTTCATCAAATCTTATAATTACAGGCACAAGGCCTTTTTTGTTTTTTAAAATTTCTCTCACCTTAAAAAGCACCTCATAACCAATTTTATTATCCAATTGAATCACTAAAATATTACTCTCTAGATCTCCTACCTGATCTACAATTATTTTTATTCTCTCTTCAGATTCATCCCTATCAATCTCCAACTTTCCACTAATAATTACTTTTTTACCTTCTTTTAATATATCTTTGTAGTTACCATAAACACTTGAAAAAACTGTAATCTCTGCCTCACCAGTAAAATCCTCAAGTGTGGCAAACAACATCTTTTGATTTTTCCTATCAATTACTTCTCTTACATTCTTTAAAATACCTGGAACAATCACCTGAGAACCAGATTCAACCTCAACCAGATCATCGATGGTATAATCAAAAAGTTTTTCTGAAATCTTTCTCAATTCCTCCTGTGGATCATAAGATACATAAAATCCTAGCATCTCTTTTTCCATCTCTAAAATCTCATCTATAGAAAACTCAGGCATATTATTGATAATTTCCTCCTGAGGCAATGACTCCAAATCAATAAGAGAAACCTGGCCTATATGAGCCCTTTTCATCACCTGAGCTGATTCAAGAATTTTGTCTATATTTTCTAAAAGTGCCCTTCTACTATAACCAAAACTATCAAAAGCTCCACTCTTTATAAGACTTTCTAATGCTCTCTTATTAATAACCTTTGAACTTAATCTTTTTATAAAATCAAATATTGACTTAAATCTACCCCTTGATCTTTCCTCTACTATTGCTTCGGCCACACTTTCACCCACATTTTTAATAGCAGATAATCCAAATCTTATGCCTTGAGGAGTAACAGTAAAGTCTACTACGCTCTCATTAACGTCAGGTGGCAAAATCTTTATACCTATTCTTTTAGCTTCAGCTATATATTTACTCAATTTAGTAGTACTATTTTTGACACTTGTGAGAAGAGATGCCATATATTCTTTAGGATAATAGGCCTTAAGATAAGCCGTTTGAAAAGAGACAAAAGCATAAGCTGCACTATGAGATTTGTTAAAACCATACTCTGCAAACTTTGCCATGTCCTCAAAAATCTCTATAGCTACATTTTCAGGAATACCTCTTTCTACAGCTCCCTTTACAAAAATACCTCTCTGTTCCTCCATAACTTCGGGCTTTTTCTTCCCCATGGCTCTTCTCAATACATCGGCCTGCCCCAGAGTAAATCCTGCAAGTCTGTGGGCAATTTCCATAACTTGTTCTTGATAAATTATTACTCCATAAGTTTCAGCCAAGATAGGCTCTAAGGCAGGATGCATATATTCAACTTTCTCTTCTCCTCTTTTCCTTTTTATATAACTTTCTAATCTACCAAGAGGACCAGGTCTATATAAAGCAAGGACTGCTATAAGATCCTCAAACTTCTCAGGCTTAATATCTCGTAGAAGATTTCTCATGCCTCTACTTTCCAATTGGAACACCCCAATAGTTTCTCCTTTTTGTAAAAGTTCATATACTTTTTCGTCACTTAAAGAAATATTGTTTATATCTATTTCAATACCATAATTTTCTTTGATTTTCTTAATAGTATCGTATATTACAGTAAGAGTTCTAAGTCCCAAAAAATCCATCTTTAAAAGTCCCAATTCCTCGAGATTAGTCATTGGAAGTTGAGTAACCACATCAGTACCGTTCATAACCTGTAAAGGAACATACTCCATCAAAGGATCCTTTGAAATTACTATCCCAGCAGCATGAATTGATGCATGCCTTGCATTTCCTTCTATTCTTTTCGCAATTTCTATAATTCTTTTTGCCTGTGGATTATTTTCTACTAAGTTTCTCAACTCCTCAGATGTATTTAAGGCTTCTTCAATACTTGTATTAGGAGGTATAAGCTTTGCTATCCTATCTACTTCATTATATGGAACATCCAAAACCCTTCCTACGTCTCTTACCGATGCTCTTGCAGCCATTGTTCCAAAAGTTATAATTTGTGCCACATGTTCTTTACCGTACTTATTCCTAACGTATTCAATTACTTCCTCTCTTCTCTCAAAACAAAAGTCAATGTCTATATCTGGCATCGTCACTCTCTCAGGATTCAAAAATCGCTCAAAAATTAATCCCCATCTTGTAGGTTCTATATTTGTTATACCTAAAACATAAGAGACTAGAGAACCTGCTGCGGATCCTCTTCCAGGGCCTACAGGTATTCCTCTGCTTTTTGCATAATTAACAAAATCTTGAACAATAAGGAAATACCCCGAAAAACCCATCTGCTTTATAACTGAGATCTCATAAGATAGTCTTTCTCTTATGTTTTCAGGTATATCCTCGCCAAACCTCTTCTTCGCCCCTTCCCAACATAATCTTTCAAAATAAGAATCTAAGGTCTCCCCTTCGGGAACCTCAAACACAGGAAGAATAACATTATTAAGAGGAATCTCAACGTTACATTTTTCAGCTATCTTTAGGGTGTTTTCTATAGCGTCAGGAACATCTTTAAACAAAGCTTTCATCTCTTCTGGAGACTTAAAGTAGAATTCATTAGTTTTAAATCTTAACCTATCTTTATCATTTAACTTGGACCCCGTTTGTATACAGAGAAGTATATCGTGGATCTCGGCATCTTCCTTTCTAAGATAATGAACATCGTTTGTAGCTACAAGTGGAACATTAAGTTCTCTTGAAAGTTTTATTAAATAACTGTTCACATATTCTTGTTCTTCCATTCCATTGTTTTGTAACTCTAAATAAAAATCTTCCCCAAATATATCCAAATACTCCTTAATCGCATTTTTTGCTTTTTCTAAGTTATTCTGCAAGATATAACTTGGTATCTCACCCGCTAAGCAACTTGATAAAGCAATAATACCCTTTGAATATTCTCTAAGTAACTCCTTATCAACCCTTGGTTTATAGTAGAATCCTTCTAAGAAAGACAAGCTTACAATCTTTATTAAGTTTTTATACCCCTCAAAATCTTTTGCAAGAAGTATTAAGTGATAAAGGTCAGTCCTTTGTTTCTTATCAAATCTTGATCCTGGAGCTACATAGACTTCGCATCCAATAATTGGCTTTATTCCTTTTTCTTTAGCATTCTTATAAAAATCTATAACTCCATACATTACGCCATGATCAGTGATGGCTACAGCAGGCATATTAAACTCAAGAGCTTGATCTATCAATTCATCAATGCGACAAGCTCCATCAAGCAAACTATACTCTGTATGTACATGAAGATGTACAAAACTCATATACCCTAATCACCTTGAAAAATTAAATTATAATTGTGAGGGATCTATCCCAACCAAAACAAAGAAACTCTCTAAAGCTCTCTTTTTTCCCCTTACAACAGGATCACTTTCATCTTTAAGACTTTTATATTCTTCAACCGTTTTCTCGATAGCTGCCTCTAATCCTAATTCTTCTACAAGCTTATACAATTCCTTATATTTATCATGTCTTGCCTCAGCGTTTTTTTTCCAATACTCAGGATCTTTTGTATGAATACTCATAAGCATATCCTGTTTTGCTAACTTTGAAAAACCATCTAATCCTTTTAATATTGCTTCCTTATCCATGACAAAGATCATCTCCCTTCGTAAATTTTTAAGAATTTACCAAAAGGAAAGCTGTTCTTTCTCTTTCTTATTTGTCTCCTTTTGCTCTTCTTCTGACTTCAACGTTAATTCATATAATTCTTTTAATTTTTCAAAATCTTTTCTAATATTTTCAAGAAGTTTTCCATGATAAAGAGCAGCAGCAGGATGATAAGTAACAAAAATCCTCTTCCCATCAACAACATAATCCTTACCGTGAGAATTAGAGATATTTACCGAGTGTCCTAATATGGCATAAGCAGCATATCTACCCAAAGTGCATATAACCTTCGGATTTATAATCTCAATCTGACGTCTCAGAAAGGGAAAACATGCTTTTATCTCTTCAGGAAGAGGCTCTCTATTATTAGGAGGCCTACATTTTAAAACATTTGCTATGTATATATCCTCTCTTTTCAAGCCCATCGATTCTATGAGTTCTGTAAGAAGCCTTCCAGCAGCTCCTACAAAAGGCCTTCCCTGTTGATCTTCATGAAACCCTGGAGCCTCACCTATAAACATTATAGAGCTATTTGGATTCCCTTCTCCAAAAACCAAGTTGGTTCTTTGCTGCCATAGAGAACAATTCTTACAATTTTCAGCTTCTCTTCTTAAAATCTCCAACTCATCAATCTTAGTTAATCTTTCCATCCATATTCCCCTTTCAATGGAACGAATCTTACACCTCCTAAATTTTCCCTATAAAAGTTATCACCTTTCTTCGTTATCCTATAAAGATACTGAAAATCTCTTCCTCCTATGGGAATAACCATTATCCCACCATCTTTTAGTTGTTCTTTCAAAGGTTCTGGAATGTCATAAGAAGCTGCTGTAACTATAATTCTATCATAGGGAGCAAACTCTTCCCATCCTAAAGTACCATCCCCCAGTTTAAAGTAAACATTATTATAACCTAATACTCTTAACCTTTTCTTTGCTTCCTCTAATAATTCTTTTATTCTTTCAACGGTATAGATTTCAAGAGCGAGCTCTGCAAGTATAGCGGTCTGATAACCAGATCCCGTTCCTATCTCTAAAACTTTTTCGTTTCCCTGAAGATTTAAAGCTTCTGTCATCAAAGCTACAATATAAGGTTGAGAGATTGTTTGACCATATCCTATAGGTAAAGCTTCATTCTCATAGGACAAACTCAAATACTCTTGAGGAACAAACATATGTCTTGGTATCTTTAAGATAGCATTCAGCACTTTTTGAGATTTTATACCTTCGTCTTTTAAAATCTCAACTAATTTTCTTCTTTTATGTTCATACTCTGGAGTATCAAACTTTTTAAAATCCAAGGCCTTTAAAAAGCCCCTCTTAAATACTTTGGTAAATGGAAAAGATGATTATGGGTTTCTCCATCGTAATACCTTAATTCACCTTTTATTCTTTGACTAATTAATTTATTAATAACATCAACAGGTTTAAAAGGATCTAAATTATCCCTTGAACCTATAAGAAAACCCCAACTTCCATCAAAAGACGGAATAAAAGTTTGATAAGAATAAGAACTCTTAAATACCGCACTAAAACTTTTTTTAATATTAAAATGTTTGTATTCTTGACCTAATTGAACAGTTTCAGCTTGAGTAACCACTATGCCTGAAGGGTTAAGGATATTATAAACCATCTTATAGAAATCTTCAGTATATAATCTATAAGCTGGAGTATCTGGATAAGGTTCTGGCAAATCAAGAACTACTACATCAAATCTTTCGTTGGTATCTCTAACAAAATTCCAACCATCCTCAAAAACTAATCTCACCCTATCACTCCTAAAGGCACCTTGATGCCATTCCCATAAATATTTCTCAGCAAAATCCACTACATTAGGATCTATTTCCACTGCCACGATACTTAAGTTTTCATATTTGAGAAGTTCCCTTAAAGTTGCACCTTCGCCAGCACCTATAACAAGAACATTCTTAGGATTAGGATGTAAAATCAAAGCAGGATGAATAAGGGTTTCATGATAAATAAACTCATCTTTTTCAGCAGATTGCATTTTTCCGTCTATTATTAAACATTTACCATAAGTCGGGTTTTTGATAATTTGTATTTTTTGATAAGGGGATATAAGATCTACTATCACCTCTTCTACCTTATAACAATGCATCTGATCTTCAGCAACCAAATCTACATACCATTCATAGTCATGCATCTTTACTCACCTTATCTCAAAATCAACAAATCTATTTCCATACTCTCCCCAGTTAACATCAACCCTTTCAACTATAGCCCCTAATGGACCCTCTTCTAATTTCTTAATAAGTTCCTTTAAGGCTTCTTCTTCTCCTTCTGCTTCAACTTCTACTCTTCCATCTCTCAAATTTCTAACATAACCTGAAATACCCAATCTCTTTGCCCATTTATAGGCAAAATATCTAAATCCCACTCCTTGTACTATTCCTGAAATATACGCATGAAAATATTTCTTCATCCCTGAAAGTGGTCGGGGCGACTGGACTTGAACCAGCGACCTCCTACTCCCGAAGCAGGCGCGCTAGCCAACTGCGCTACGCCCCGATTAAAAAATGGTCGGGGCGACTGGACTCGAACCAGCGACCTTCCGCACCCCAAACGGACGCGCTTCCCCTGCGCTACGCCCCGACTTTTCTTGGAATATTATACCATAAATTATCTATTTTTTAACAGTTAAAAGATGGTAAATTTCTTCAAGAAATCTTGATGGTTCCTGATAACGGCTGTATCTCTTGGCAGCATAAGATAAGTAAAGCTTCTCTTTTGCTCTGGTTATTCCCACGTAACATAATCTTCTCTCTTCTTGTATCTCTTCCTTTGTGGTCGCATTATAATGAGGTAATATTCCTTCTTCCATACCTACCAAGAAAACTACCTCAAATTCCAGACCTTTTACACTATGAAGAGTTATCAGCGATACCTTACCTTCTTCTAAAGTACTTTCAAGCTTGCTATTAGTTAGACTTAAATGAGTTAAGAACTCTCCCAAAGTATCTTGGGCTTTACCTGAAAAATTATCTGCAAAATCCATAAGTTCCATTAAATTTTCCATTCTATTTTCTAATTCTTTTTTCTCCTGGTTCTCAAATTCCGACAAGTAATTTGTCTTGTTAATAATTGTAGAAATTAGATCCCTTAAAGTTAGACTATCTTTTAACACTAAAAGGTAAGTCCAAAGCTCATAAAAAGATTTGACTTCTTTTTTAATTTTTGAAACTTCTTTCACAGCCTCTAACAGAGAATAGCCCTTATTATAATATTCCCTTATCATGTTAAACGTAGCATCTCCTATTCCTCTACGTGGAACATTGATTATTCTCTTCATACTCACTATATCATTAGGGTTATATATAACATTCAAATAAGCAACTATATCCTTTACTTCTTTCCTATCAAAAAAACTCATTCCTCCTATAACTTTATAGGGTATATTATTCCTTATTAATGCCTCCTCAAAGGATCTTGACTGTCGATTAGTTCTATATAAAACAGCTATCTCAGACCATCTTCTACCTTTTGCCACCTCAAGTTTTATCTGACGCGCAACGAAATTAGCCTCATCTTCCTCATTTAATGCTCTAAAAAGTACAGGGTAAGTACCATCTTTTTTGTCACTCCAAAGTTCTTTTGGATATCTTTTATCATTGTTAGCAATAAGCACATTTGCAATTTCAAGAATCTGTTGGGTTGATCTATAATTCTTTGTCAAAAAAATAACTCTTAAATTCTTAAAATCCTTTTCAAGTCTAAAGATATTTTGATAATCCGCTCCTCTAAAGCTATATATACTTTGGTCATCATCTCCTACTACAGAAAATTTTTGCTTATCAAGAACAATAATTTTAAATAACTCATACTGAGCCTTATTAGTGTCTTGATATTCGTCTACTAGTACATATTCTATCTTATCTTGTAAAAAGCCACATATAGCCGGTTTCTCCTGCAATAACCTAATGGAATATAAAAGCAGATCAGCAAAATCCAAAGCATTATTCCTTCTCAACTCTTTTTCATATCTTTTATAGACTTCTAAAACTATTTCATCAAAAGAATTGGAAATAAGACTGGAAAATTCTTGAGGGGTAATTAATTGATCTTTAAGACGAGATATTTTCTCCTTTATATCTCTTGCATTATAATCTTTAGCTCTATTAAGATCCTTAAGAATATCCTTTATTAAATCTTCTTGATCATTCTCATCGTAAATAACAAAATAAGGTGATAAACTCCAATATTTTCCAAAATTCTTCAAGAGGTATAGACCAAATCCATGAAAAGTACCCGCCCATACTTTATCGGCATCCTTTGCTCCTAACATGTTATTTATTCTCTTTTTCATCTCTTCTGCGGCTTTATTTGTAAAAGTTAGTGCAACAATATTTTCTGGCTTCGCAATATTATTTTTGATTAGGTAAGCTATCTTATAGGTAATAACCCTGGTCTTTCCAGATCCAGCACCGGCTAAAATTAGAACAGGTCTTTCTATCTCAAGAACAGCCTCTAATTGTTCCTTATTTAGTTCTTTAAGAAAATCCATACTCCTAATCTTTAAGTGGTATATCTATCCTAAGAATTGATTTATTATCCTCACTAGACAGTTCTATTTTTATGTTATCTGAATCGAAGGTCAAATATTTAGACACTGTATTCATAAGATCCTCTTTCAACTTCTCAACAAGCTGGGGCTCGATTTTAGCCCTGTCATACACTAACACAACTTGAAGCCTTTCTTTTGCAACATCTTTTGAGGTAACCCTCTTTCCCCAAATTGTACTCAGCAACATCTCACCCTCCTCTTACCCTCTAAAGAACTTAAAAATTCTTTCTAAGAACGTCTCATTTTTCTCAAGTTCATCCCAAGACACATCTTCTCCCAGAAGCCTTTTTACTATGAGACTAAAAGCAAGTCCAGATTTATATTTATCAGCACCATATATTATAGGTTCCCCCTTATTTACACTAATTATTAGATTCTCATCCTCGGGAATAATACCCAAAAGCTCTATAGACAATATCTCCAAAAGATCATCAACACCAAGCATCTCTCCATTTTTTACCATATCAAACCTTACCCTGTTCACTATAAGCCTTGGCTCTCCAAATCCGTTAGCTTCCAATAGGCCAATAACTCTATCAGCATCTCTCACAGAGGAAACCTCTGGGGTAGTAATAACTATAGCCTCATCAGCTCCAGATATAGCAGATCTAAATCCATGTTCAATACCAGCAGGAGAATCTATTAGGACAAAATCAAAGTCTCTCTTTAATTCATTAATAAGAGATCTCATCTGATCTATGCTTACTGCTTCCTTTTCCTTCGTTTGAGCTGCTGGTAAAAGATAAAGATTGTTTAATCTTTTATCTTTTACAAGAGCTTGCCTTAAATTACACCTTCCCTCCACCACATCTACAAGATTATAGACTATTCTATTCTCAAGACCAAGCAATAAATCAAGATTTCTTAGCCCAATATCAGTGTCAACAAGAGCCGTTTTAAACCCCCTCATAGCAAGTCCAGTACCAATATTTGCCACCGCGGTTGTTTTTCCAACACCACCTTTTCCTGAAGTTATTACGATAGCCTTACCCATCCCTTTTACCCCCTGAATATTTACTTATTTTTATCTCTCCATCCTCCACATAAACCCAATATCCAAATTCATTGTTTTTCTTTTTTAATTTAGAAAGGTCTAGAATATAACCTGCTATCTGTATTTTTTCAGGCTCAAGCTCAAGAGCAAAAATCGTAGCTTTATCGTTATTCTCATATCCAGCCCAGATAGACCCTCTAACTTTTCCTAAAACAAAAACATTCCTGTTACAAATTATCTCTGATCCTGAATTAACGTCACCTATAATAAGCAGGCTATCCTTAACGTTTAAAAGTTTTCCACTTCTTATAGGACCTAAAACTATCTTAGCAGTATTAGAATTGGAAATTTTTAACTTAAAAAGTTCCTTGCTTAACATTATACCATATTTATCGTAGATTTCTTTTCTAAATTCTTGCCAATCTTCTTCTTTTATTTCCTTACCTTGAAAATCCACATATATACTACTACCTTTTAAAAAACTACTCTTTTCTTCTATTTCAGCAATAATTAAACTTCTTATATCATCCCAATTAAGACTTGGATCAAGAACAATTTTTATTCCCTCTTTTAAATCGCCTTTAAAAAATATCTTACTCAATTTTTTATTCCCCCCTTGACTATGTATTCTATCACTTTTTTAGCTATAGGTGCTGCCCTACCTCCACCACTCTTGCCATGTTCTACAAACACAGTAACCACATATTGAGGATTCTCCGAAGGGAAAAAACAAGAAAACCAAGCATGACTTTCACCATGAGGATTTTCTGCGGTTCCAGTTTTTCCCGAAATATTAACTCCAGGTATGCGAGTAGCCAAACCCGTCCCTTCATCTACTACTTTTCTCATGCCCTTTTTTAATACAGACCAAGAGCTTGGGCTTATGTTCACTTTTCCTATTAATTCAGGTTTGACGATCTCCTCACTCCCATCTACCCCTATAATCTTAGAGACTAAATGAGGTTTATACAGCATTCCTTCAGTTGCGATAATACTCATCATTGCATGTATCTCTATAGGCGTGACAAGTACATACCCCTGACCAATAGAAAGATTAAGGGTGTCACCTGGATACCAAGGTTCCTTTAGTTTATTCCCTTTCCATTCTCGAGAAGGAATAAAACCCCTTAACTCTCCAGGCAGATCTATTCCTGTCTTAGAATCTAAAAAAAATCTACGGGCATAATCTTCGATAACTCTGTCACCAACCCTTAATCCTACATTAAAAAATACCACATTACAAGATTGAGCAATTCCATCAATGAAATCTAAACGACCATGGCCTCCCTTTTTCCAACATTTAAATATATACTTTCCCATCCAATATTCTCCAGGACAAAAAAACCTATCATCAGGAGAGACTTTTTTATTTTCAAGAGCAGAAAGCGCAACTATCAATTTAAAAATTGAACCAGGCGGATACAGAGAGGATATAGCACGGTTATTTAAGGGATTATCAGGGTTTTTAATCAAATCCTCCCATTCTTTTTTGGTAAACCCCTCAATAAACTTATTAGGATCAAAAGAGGGATGACTAACAAGAGCCAAAATTTCTCCAGTCCATGGGTTAGAAACAATTATTACTCCCTTTTCTTCTCCTAATGCTTCTTCAGCAACCCTTTGAAGCTCAATATCAATACTTGTTACAATTGATTTACCAGGAATAGGATCTTTTTGTGCAGTAATGATTCTTTTATCCTTAGATGCATATAAAGAAACTCCCCTAAACCCTTTTTTTCCTCTTAATACCTTCTCGTAACTTGCCTCTAAACCATATTTTCCGCTTTTCTCTCCTAAAGAATAATCTGCCTCTTCACTCTCTAATTCTTCTTTGCTAACCTCTCCCATATAACCTAAGACGTGAGCCGCAATAGTTCCGTAAGGATAAGACCTATCAAATTCCATATTTATGGTAAAAGAAGGTAAACTATCTCGATTCGCTTCTAATAAAATAATTTCCTTAGGAGTAAGCTTCCTTTTTAATAAATAAGCCGGCATATAGGGAGATATTTTTTCGTATATTTTTTGAATATCCTCGATCTTAACCCCTACTATTTCAGATAATTTACTAATCTTACTCTTTTCAAATTTATAAGGAGGAATCAAATATAAAGAATAAACTATTTTATTTTCAGCTAAAATGTTATTATTCCTATCATAAATGATACCTCTAGGAGCTGGAAGCACCATTGATTTTAAATAATTTCTTTCAGAAAGATCTGCATAGAAATCTTTATTGTACACTTGCAGATAGAAAAGACGTAATAAGATCAGTATTAATCCCAACTCTATAATTCTTTTAAACACTAATTCTTTACTCATTTTTGTTCTTCATTAGAATATATCTCAGGAAGTAAGAAATAAAAAGGAATAAAAAACAATAAATTAAAACTCAAGAACTTTAATAAATCCAGCCAATAGTTAAAACCTAATGCATAACCTGTTCTCCAAAATATAAAAGAATAAACACTTAGACTTATTATCAAAAAGAAGGAGGCACTTTTATGGATAGATATAAAACTTCTTCTCCACATGTTTATTATAATCTCTATGATTATCCAGTATAGAATTATACTGATGGTAGAGGCTGAGGAAAGCGCCATCAAAACCAGAATAAATAATAAAGAAATCCCTTGAAAATATATTTTCTTGAAAACTAAAAAAACGAAAAATAATAACAATAAATCAGGTACCACGTTGCCAATCTTAAATTGAGTTTGGAAAATTCCCAACAAAAAAACAAGAATAAAGGTTAGAATCTTAGACAAACCGCAACCCCCTTTATATTTGATACATCTTCGAAAGGTAGTATTCTTATACTAGAAAAAGATAATATTGCCTTCTCCCTTAGATCAGCTATGTAGCCAACTTTTAAGCCATAAGGAATATTATCCTCGGTACCAGAAGTTATCAAAGTATTTCCTTTCTCTATACCATGATCAGAAAAAAGATAAGACATCTCTAAATGGTCATACCCACCCCTCAGTATACCTTGATCTTTAGTTTCTAAAACAGTGACACCGATTATAAAATTAGGATCATAGATGGTTCTTACTACGGAATAATATTTTTCCGTCTTTATAATTCTACCAACCACCTGATCTTTATATAAAACCACCATTCCTACTCTTATTCCATCAGCATATCCTTTATTTATCTTTAACTCCAAGTTCCACTTAACAGGATCCCTACCTACAACATCTGCATAAACTATCTCAATTCTTCTATCAACTAAGTCTTTCAGCCATGGAAGATAATCTTCTCTCTTTTTTATATTCTCTAAAATAAGTTTGAGATTTTGATTTTCTTTATATAAGTTAAGTACTTCTTTTTGCAGATCCGAGATTTCTTTCTGCAAGTTTTCAGTAACAGTAATATAAGATTTAAAATCCTTCCAAAAATCTTCTAAACTGGTAAAAAAATGATTAAAAGAGTACTGTACCCAAAAAGCTAAATTTTCTAAATAACCAGCACCCCATAGAATTATGGACAAAAAAACAAGGAATAAAAATAGTCTCCATATATTCTTATCTTTCTTCATTAATAGTTTTCCGACGCATTAGATAAAACTTGCTTATACTTCTCAAATTCTTCAATAATCTTTCCTGTACCCTTTACTACACATAAAAGTGGATCCTCTGCTACTATAGTTGATACACCTATCTGTTCAGAGATATAACTATCTAACCCCCTCAAAAGTGCTCCTCCTCCTGCAAGTACTATGCCCTTATCGATTATATCTGCAGCAAGCTCTGGAGGAGTTTTCTCAAGAGTCTCCCTTATAGACTCTACAATAATATCAACAGTATCTTTTAAAGCGTCCCTTATCTCCTCTGATGTAAGCTCAATATTTCTTGGGACACCTGTCAAAAGATCTCTCCCTTTTACTTCCATATAATCCTTATTTTCTTCTCCAAAAGCAACATTACCAAGCTTAATCTTAATTTCCTCAGCAGTACGCTCACCAATAAAAAGATTGTACTTCTTCTTAACATAATGAATTATTGCCTCATCCATTTCGTCCCCTGCAACTTTTATGGATGTACTCACTACTATTCCCCCTAAAGAAATTACTGCTATCTCTGTGGTTCCACCACCTATATCTACAATGATATTTCCTGATGGTTCCCAAATAGGGAGATCTGCTCCAAGAGCACTAGCTATAGGCTCAGTAACTAGCAAAACATCTCTTGCTCCAGCTGAATATGCTGTATCAATAACAGCTCTCCTTTCAACAGGCGTTGTACCCGAAGGAATTCCTATAACCATCCTAGGACTCACTAAAAAATCTCTCTTATTATGTACTTTCTCAATGAAATAACGAATCATTTTTTCTGCTGCATCAAAATCAGCTATTACACCATCTTTTAATGGCCTTATAGTAACTATCTCTTCAGGGGTCCTTCCCAACATCTTTTTTGCCTCTTCCCCTACTGCAACAACTTTCTTGTCACTTCTTCTTATAGCCACCATAGAGGGCTCAAAAGCCACAATTCCCTTTCCCCTTACATATACCACTGTATTAGCAGTTCCAAGATCAATTCCTAAGTCTTTTGAAAAAAGTCCTGATAAAAAATTAAATGCCATAACTCCTCCTTCTTTCCCTTTTAGAATTTGACTAACTATAAAAGGCTATAACCTAACCTATTTAAAAGAGAATTTAATCTTACTAAAGGCAATCCAACTATATTATAGTAATCACCTTCTATTTTTTCAACGAGAAGTGCACCTTTCCCTTGTATTCCATAGGCACCAGCTTTATCCATAGGTTCACCAGTAGCTATATATCTTTCTATTTCTTCCTCAGAGTAATCTCTCATCTTCACCTTACTTCTTACCACCGAAACTAATACTTTATCTTCTGGCGTTTCCATAACAGCAACACCTGAAAAAACAAAATGATACCTACCTCTCAATTTTCTTAAAATTCTCCTCGCATCCTTTTCATTAGTAGGTTTTCCTATTATCTCTCCATCAATAACCACCACTGTATCTGCTCCAATTATTATTGCATTTCTATAATCTTCAGCTACTTTTTGAACCTTCATTATGGCATTCTTTTTTACTACTTCAACAGGAGACCTTTTTTCTCCATTACCCTCTTCTTCAACATTTGGAGAAACAACTTTAAAATCAACACCCATATGCTTTAATAGATCAATTCTTCTTGGCGAATTAGATGCTAATATTATCTCTTTCTTCATCTCTGAAAAGACTTAAATCCCTCCCCTAATACTTCGTGAGCTGGAGAAATCACTACAAAAGCCTTCGGATCACAACTATGAATTATCTCTTTTAATTTGCCAACCTCAGATTGACTTACTACACAATACAAAATTTCCCTATCTTTTCCAGTATACATACCTTTACCATAAAAAATTGTTACTCCTCTTCCAAGCCCCTTAAGTATTTTTTCACCGATTTCTCTAGGGTTGTCAGAGAAAACTAAAGCCGCTTTCGTATAAGATAGACCCTGTTGCACTAGGTCAATAGCATAACCTTGAATTAAAATTACAAGTAAGGCATAAAGAGCTAAGACAAAATCAAAAATAAAACCAGCAGAAAGAACAATTATACCATCAATAATAAGTAAAGCTTGTCCAAGATTAAGTCCTGTAAAATGAGATAACACTTGAGCCAGTATATCAGTTCCTCCTGTAGATCCTCCATACTTGAAAACAATTCCAAGCCCAATACCCCCCAATATACCTCCATATACAGTAGCAAGGATAGGATCTTTTACTTGAGGAAGCCCAAAAAGAGTTAAGAGATCAATAAATAAAGAAAGGATCACCGTACCATAGATAGTTTTTATCCCAAAATGAAGCCCCAAAACTTTTACACCAAGCAAAAATATAGGAATATTTAAAAGAAGCATTACAATACCAACAGGGGTTTTGAAAACATGATATAAAATAATGGCGATACCACTAACTCCACCTCCAACAAGCTTGTTGGGCACTAAGAAGATATCTATACTTAGAGCTATAAGAAAAGCTCCAAAAGAAATTCCTAAGAATTCAATTGTTTTTCTCATAATACTCATACTTAAAATAAAATTTTATAAACTTTATAAGGTTTGGAACTCTATTTAATATCCTTTTCGGATCCTGTAATATCCTATATAACCATTCTAAATTTAATTTCCTTATTATTTCAGGTGCTCTCTTTTTTTTACCGGAAAGAACATCAAAACTCCCTCCAACTCCCATTGCTATTTTAACATTTAATCTATTTTTATATCTATCGATAAAAATCTCTTGCTTAGGGAAACCTAAAGCTACAAACAATATACCTGCTCCTGAGTTATTAACTTCCTCAATAATACTATCTTCTTCCTCCTCCTTAAAATATCCATCCCTATAACCCGCAATCACTAAATTAGGATACCTCAACTTCAACCTATCTACCATACTCTCTACTACTTCCTTCTTTGCCCCTAAAAAGTAAACTGGCACTTTTAAAGTCTCTGCCAAAGTCAAAATTTCAAGCATAGCTTCAATTCCAGGAAATCTTTTCACATTAAATCCCATCTTCTTACTAAGAAGTAAAACTCCAACCCCGTCAGGTAAATTAATTTCAGATCTCATTAGGATCCCTCTAAAATTCTCATCTTCCGTAGCCCTTGCAATCATTTCAGCATTAGGAGTAAAAATACTTATGCACTTATCTCCTACAAAGAACTTTGTAATCTCATTTTTAAATTCTTCTGTACTATCAAAAGCATAAAACCTAATGCCTAATATATTTACAATCTGCATAACACCTCTTCAAAATTAGCAATATCCTCTTTAGCTTTTTCTTTCAGTATCTTCCCTTTTGAGAGCAAATAATCCTTGTAGTCTTTATAATTCTCTTCTATTTCATTAACATAGCACAAAATTTTATCCCATGAAAAGTCCTTAATTATAAATTTCCATCCTATATCATGACAAAAGGCCTCTACCTTTTCATCATAGGATATCGCAATAAAAGGAATACCTGAAAGAACACTCAGGATACAACTATGAAGCCTCATTCCTATAAACAATCTACAAGAAGAATAATAATCATAAAAATTAGGATCTTGAGGCTCTATCAAGTCAATTTTCTTAAATTTATCTTTTAAGATTTCATAGAATTGTGAGTCTTCTTGCTGGAAAGAAAAAAAATAAAAAGAGTCATATTTTGATATTAAAGTCTCAAGAGTAGAGTTTAGGTTTTCTAAATTTAAATTACCCCATTTTCTAAGATTAATACCTAATATTTTTTTATCTTCTTCTCTACTAGGAAAGGGTATATCTAATAAGAAGGCTAGATCTGTAGAAAGTATTATCTTGTCAGACCTAACCCCGAGTTTTTCAAGATAGTTTTTTGAAAAGGAATCTCTCACATATATTTTCTCTACATTGTTAAGAAAAAATCTCAGGAGAAACCCGTTTATTCTCTTTTTTAAAGGAGAAAAACTTTGACCAATTAAATAAACTTTTTTTTTGAAAAGCAGAGATAAAAAAATAATAAAAAGATAATAGTAAAAAGATTTACTGCTAGTCTTATCTTGAAATATACCTCCTCCTCCACCTATAACCACGTCAGTCCATCTTATTCCTTTCAAAATTTCGATAGAAAATTTGTTGAATTCTACAATGTCATCTTTTTGACCTTTGTTTACCTTATTTGTCAAAATTCCAACCTTATGATTTTTTCTAAAAACAGAAATTAAACTCCTTAAAAGCAGTTCATCACCCAAATTTCCCTCTCCATAATATCCAAAAAGGAGTAACTTTAACATTTTAAGCCTTACTCTTTTTCTTAAACTCACTATAAAGATAAGCTTCTATAAATGGATCTATTTCACCATCAATAACAGCTTGCACATTTCCAATTTCAAGACCTGTTCTGTGGTCTTTAACCAAGGTATAAGGATGGAAAACATAGGATCTTATCTGATTACCCCAGCTTATCTCCTGAACTTCCCCTTTTAAAGATGCAATCTTCTCCCTTCTCTTCTTTTCTTCAAGCTCTTCTAATCTTGCTTTTAAAACCCTTAAGGCCATTTCCTTATTAGCGTGTTGAGATCTTTCGTTTTGGCATTGAACTACTATACCCGTTGGAATGTGAGTAATTCTCACTGCTGATTCCACCTTATTCACATGTTGTCCACCCGCTCCTCCAGCTCTAAAAGTCTCTATTTTCAAATCTTCGGGCCTTATTTCAATGGTACTCTCAGGAAGTTCTGGAATTACTTCTACCAAGGCAAAAGATGTATGTCTTCTATGATTAGCATCAAAAGGCGAAATTCTAACTAACCTATGTACCCCTTTTTCACCCTTAAGATAACCGTAGGCTTTGTCTCCTTCAATCAATAAAGTAGCACTCTTTATCCCTGCCTCCTCGCCAGGAGATATATCAAGTATTTTTACCTGATATCCCTTTCTTTCCGCCCACCTTATATACATTCTTAGAAGAATTTCAGTCCAATCCTGAGCATCAGTACCACCTGTTCCTGCATGCAAAGATAAAATAGCATTTGCCTCATCATGAGGATCTTGTAGAATCATCTCAATCTCAAACTCTTTTAAACTATTTTCTACTTCTTTTAATTTTTTTTCAAATTCTTCTTTATATTCATCTCCCTCTTCTAATAGGTCCTTCCACTCCGACAGCTCTTTTATATCAGCCTTTAATTTTTCCCAATTTTCAATTTCTTTTTGAAGTTTATTATATTTAGTAAGAATTGGCTTTACTTTCTCTGCATCATCCCATCTGTGATTAGCAATCTCCATTTCAAGTGCTCTAAGTTCTTTTTTCTTGTCCTCAAGGTCAAAGATACCCCCCTAACTTATTAAATATATCAATTAGTTCTTCGTATTTGGCTATTAACTCATTTATAGATACTACCAATTAAGTTCTCCTCCCTTTTGCTGTAGTTTTACTTTCTTGAGTAGAGATATGAATATTGAATAAGTATCTTATACTCTCCCATTCAAAGCTCTCTACCATATCTTGAAACATTTGATAAGCTTCCTTTTTGTATTCTACCAAAGGATCGTGATGAGCTATAGCTCTGAGTCCAATACCATCTCTTAATGCATCCATATCATTAAGATGTTCTATCCATAATTTATCAATTACATAAAGAAGAACAATTCTCTGTATCTCTTTCCACATTTCTTCTCCAAATTCTTCTTTTTTCCTTTCATATCTCTCTCTTATTTTATTCTCTAATTTTTCCCTTATCTTTTCAGGGTCATCTTCGTTAATTATATCTTCCCAATCAAAAGGCAAGAAACCAAAAGTTTCTAAAAACATGTTCTTCCAACTGCTTTTATCTTCTTGATTAAACATAACATTGAAAAATCTATCGAGTACTCTATTCATTATCCTCTGTACAATATCTTCTAGATTTTCCATAAGTAATATTTTTCTTCTCTCTTTATAAACAATATCTCTTTGAGTATTTAGTACATCATCATATTCGAGCAATTGTTTTCTTATTTCAAAATTCATTCTTTCCACTTTTGCTTGGCTATTCTCAATAATCCTAGTAAGAAGCGGTGACTCAATAGGCTGTCCTCTTTCCATTCCTAATCTTTCCATTAAAGCCTTTATCTGATCTCCTCCAAAAAGTCTCAAAAGATCGTCCTCAAGAGAAAGATAAAATCTTGACGAACCTGGATCTCCCTGTCTTCCTGCTCTACCCCTCAACTGATTATCAATTCTTCGACTTTCATGTCTTTCTGTTCCAATCACATGAAGTCCTCCAAGTTCCGCTACTCCTTCTCCCAGAACTATATCTGTACCTCTTCCAGCCATATTGGTAGCAATAGTTACAGCATATTTTTGTCCTGCCTTAGCTATAATCTCAGCCTCTTTCTCATGATACTTAGCATTTAGTACATTATGAGGAATTCCTTTTTTCTTAAGCATCTTGCTCAGCCTTTCAGATTTCTCAATAGAAGTAGTACCAACCAGAACAGGCCTACCTATTTTATACATCTCTTCAATTTCTTTTACCACTGCTTCAAACTTTTCCTCTTCCGTTCTAAAGATAACATCAGGATAATTTATTCTTCTTAGGGGTTTATTAGGAGGTATTACTACCACTTCTAAGCCATATATTTTAACAAATTCTTCTTCTTCCGTAGCAGCTGTACCTGTCATACCCGCAAGTTTTTTATACATTCTAAAGTAGTTTTGGATAGAAATAGTAGCAAGAGTAACATTCTCCTCTCTTATTCTTACCCCTTCCTTTGCCTCTATTGCCTGATGTAATCCATCACTATATCTTCTTCCAAACATTAATCTGCCCGTAAACTCATCTACAATTATTACCTCACCATCTTTCACAATATAATCTCTATCCCTATGATAAAAATTCAAAGCCTTTAAACACTGAAGAAGGGCATGGGCAAGATCCATATTTTTGAAATCATAAAGATCTTTAACCCCAAGGAATTTCTCAGCCTTTCTCAAACCCTCCTCAGTTAAGGATACAGTCCTTGTTTTTTCATCAGTTGTATAATCTATGTCCTTCTTTAAGTACCTTGCAGCCCTTATAGCAAGCTTATAAATATGACTTTCACCCTTTGCAGGTCCAGATATAATCAAAGGTGTTCTTGCCTCATCTATTAATATACTATCTACCTCATCCACAATAGCATAATTAAGCTCTCTTTGAACAAGTTGATCAGGAGATAAAGCTATATTATCTCTTAGATAATCAAAACCAAATTCATTATTAGTACCATAGGTAATATCAGCCATATATGCCTTTCTTCTTTCCAAAGTAGGAGTGTCATTCTGCAAAAGGCCTACTTCCAAACCTAAGAATTCATAGATAGGCCCCATCCAATACCTATCTCTTTTAGCCAGATAATCATTTACTGTAACTATGTGAACTCCTTTTCCTTCCAAAGCATTAAGGTAAGCTGGCAGAGTTGCTACTAAAGTTTTTCCTTCTCCTGTCTGCATCTCCGCAATCTTTCCCTGATGAAGTACAATACCTCCCATAAGCTGCACATCAAAATGCCTCATTCCTATGGTTCTCTTAGCCACTTCTCTTACAACCGCGAAAGCCTCAACTAATAGGTCATCCAGACTTTCGCCTCTTTCTAATCTCTGTTTAAATTCAGGTGTTTTTCTCTTTAAATCTTCATCAGATAATTTACTTATCTCAGGCTCTAAGGCGTTAATCCTCTTAACGTATTCTTCTAGTTTTTTCAATGTACGAGCGTTAGAATCAAATAGCTTCGATAAAAAGCCCATTATTCCTCCTCTCCTATGATTAAACCATATTTTCCATCTTTTCTCTTGTACACTACTCCTATTCTGTCTGTCTCTGCATCTCTAAAAATAAAGAAGTCATGGCCTAAGAGTTCCATTTGCAAAATAGCTTCTTCAACATCCATTGGCTTTAATAAAAACCTCTTTACCTTAACTACTTGAGGTTTTTCTTCTACCTCTTTTTCTGCCAAAATCTCTCTAATACTCTCTGCTCTTCTGCCCTTATCTACTAACTTTTCTTTTAATCTCTTTAATTGAGTCTCAAGCTTATCTACTACGAGATCAATACTAGTTCTAAAATCTTGATTGGCTTCTGAAGCTTTTATTATTCTTCCATTAGCCTTTATCGTAACTTCAACTCTATGTCTCTTACTACCGTCTTTCCAATCCTCTTCTGAAAATAAAACCTCGATATTTTCAATATTGTCAAAAAATCTGGATAATCTAGAAAGCTTCTTTTCAGCATATTGCTGAAGATTATCAGTAATGTTAACATTTTTAGACACATAATTTATTTGCATAATAAAACCTCCCTACAAAATTTTTAAATAAGAGCCCTCACAGCTGTAAAAACATAAATCTTATTTAGAGAAAGATTTTCTCTTAAAGTTTTTGCACACTCCTTTAAAGTAGCCCCAGTTGTATAGACATCATCCACCAGAAGTATATTCCCACTAACTTTTTTATCCTCAATTACTCCAAAAGCATTTAAAACATTCTTCTCTCTTTCTCTCAGATTCAAACTCTTCTGAGGTTTTATATCTTTTTTTAGATAAAGTAAAGGTCCGTATGGAATTTTCAAATTTTTACCTAAGAAATGAGCAATATATTCGGACTGATTATATCCTCGATATACTAAAGCCCTATAACTCAGCGGTACATAAGTTATATAATCAATTCTCCACTCTCTTTTTAAGATTTTTTCTTTTCCTATTTGAGAAATAAAATCTGCTAAATAAGGTTTATTCTTAAATTTAAAGGAAGCTATAATCTCTTTCCACATGCCATCATAATAGGCTACAAACTCATAACTATCCCACACTTTTTTCTCTTTACTACAATTATAACAAATTTCTAAACTACCAGTAAGAGGCCTTCCGCACATCCCACAATAATTCTTAGGAAACTTCAACTTTTCAAAACAACTCTTGCACACAAAACCCTCAGAATATTTACCGCAAAATATACATCGTGTCGGAAATAGGATTTCAAAAAGTAGATCTTTTAGAAAAAAACTCATGGATTAAACTCTGAGGGTGGAGTATCAATAAACCCAAAATAATAAAGAAGAATATCTCTTATTCTCTCACTTGCCTTTCCATCACCATAAGGATTTATCGCCTTAGACATTTTTACGTACTCTTCCTTATTAAGAATAAGTCTTCTCACCTCTCTTACAATACTCTCTTTAGAAGTACCTACAATCTTCACAGTTCCTGCTTCTACTGCCTCAGGCCTTTCTGTAACTTCTCTTAAAACAAGCACAGGCTTTCCTAAAGAAGGAGCCTCCTCCTGTAATCCCCCAGAATCCGTTAAGACTAGATAACACTTATCTAAGAGGTATACCATAGTTACATAGTCTACAGGAGGAATCAATATAGCCCTCTTGTTATCTTTAAGGACTGAATATACTTGTTCTCTAACCAAGGGATTGGGATGAACTGGAAAAACTACGTAAAAATCCTCAAATTCCTTCAAAATCTCATCTAAAGCCAGTACAATATTTTTAAGAGGTTCACCCCAATTCTCTCTACGATGGGCTGTAACAAGAATAAATTTTTCGGGAAGATTTTTAACTAAATCTTGAGGTTTTAGTTGATTCATATTCCTATGAACAAAAAGCAACGCATCTATAACAGTATTTCCTGTGATAAATATATTCTCTTTAGGTACCCTCTCATTTATTAAATTATCTTTCGCTCTTTGTGTTGGAGCAAAATGTAAATCAGCAAGAACACCAGTAAGATGTCTATTCATCTCTTCAGGATAAGGCTGATATTTATTATAAGTTCTCAAACCTGCTTCCACATGTCCTATAGGTAACTTTTTATAAAATGCTGCTAAGCTTGCTGCAAAAGTTGTAGTTGTATCACCATGAACAAGAACCATATCAGGAGGATCCTTCTGCCAAATAATATCAAGACCTTGCAGAACCTTTACTGTGATGTGAGTAAGAGTTTGTTTCTCTTGCATAATATTCAAATCATAATCACTTTTTAAACCAAATATCTCAATTACCTGATCTAAAAGCTCTCTATGCTGAGCTGTAAGTATAATTTGCAAATCAAAGAATTCTGATTCCTTTATGATCTTTGCAACAGGAGCCATCTTTATAGCTTCAGGTCTTGTACCAAATACAAGAGAAATTTTCTTCTTCATAGTCTTTTCTCTAAAGAATATTTCTTATAATATCCTATGATCTTATAAATTAACCTTGCTGCCATATAATCCGGATATATAAGTCCAGGAATTGGAGAAAACTCTACCAGATCAATCCCTATGACTTTTTTATTTTTGAAAACTTCTCTTAGCAATGAAAGAACTTGATACCAAGAAAGACCACCTGGCTCTGGTGTACCTACTGCAGGCATTTCAGCAGGATTAAACACATCAAAATCGAGAGTTATATAAACTTCATCCTTCAGACTTTTTAAAATATCCTCAATCAAGGTTGTATTAAACCTTTCCTGAAACTTATAATCAAAGTATACCTTTATGTTATCTCTTTCCTTTACATATTTCTTCTCTTCTTCTGACATACTTCTTATACCAACCTGAACTATATCTAATGTCTCTGAGGCTTCTCGCAAAGCACAAGCATGATTATTTTTAGTCCCCTCATATTCATTCCTTAGATCTGAATGGGCATCAAGATGTAATACTGAAAAATGCTTGTATTTCTTATTGTAAGCCCTTAATATTCCCTTAGTAATTGTATGCTCTCCGCCTATAAAAATAGGAAAATGATCGTAATCAATAATGTTAAAAGTAAGTTCTTCTATCTCTTCAAGAACTTTTTCAACATTTCCCAAAGATAATAAAAGATCTGGATAGGTATATATACCAATTTCTGCTGGAATATCATCAAGCTCTTCGTCGTAGAGTTCTAAATTATAAGAAGCAGATAAAATTGCTTGGGGGCCTTCCTTTGTGCCTTTTTTATAAGTAGTTGTTACTTCGAGAGGATAAGAAATAATAAGTACTTTTGCTTTTTCAGGATTGGTAAAAGGAAGGCCCCCAAAAGATGGCAGTGGTCTATATTGTTGCATTCCTTCCTCTTTTAAGGAGATTAATAGGAAATTCTCTACCTCTTACTAATATTTCCCATTCTGTCTTTTCTGCAGATAATTTTTTCTCAATAATTTCTTTAGCAAGGTCAATATTAAAGGTCTTACAGGAGAAGATGTCCACACTTGCATAATTAAGATCTGGCCATGTGTGAATTGCTATATGACTTTCCGCAATTAATACTACACCTGAAATTCCCCAATCCAAAGGATCATCCTCTGGAACATACCTCATAACATATGGAGGCATGATCTTCTGCATACCGATCTGTTCTGGAAGTTCGTCCAGAAGATCATAAATAAATTTTACGTCTTCTAACTTCTCTTTAGGACAACCATATAAATCTAAAACTAAATGCGGTCCTAACATCTCTTCTCCTTACTTCCCCTTTCTTCAAAATTATGTTCAACGCTAAATATAATACAATTAGACCCCTATGTCAATAATTTTGGGAAAAATTTTTATAGATTCTCGACTTCAATAGCAATATCCCTGCGGTAATACATATTCTCAAAACTGATATTGTTAATATTTCTATATACTTTCTCTCTGGCTTCTTTAAAGCTTTCTCCAAGAGCAACCACATTAAGAACTCTTCCGCCAGCAGTAACTAATTTTCCATCCATAACTTTAGTTCCAGCATGAAATATTATTACTTCTTTGCTCTCTCTTATACTAATCTCTTTCCCAACCTCATACTTATCAGGATATCCCTTTGAAGCAATTACCACACACACAGCCTTTTTATCTTTTACCTTCTGATTTCTCCAAACTTCTTCTCTAAAAGAGAGTAAAGAAAAATCTAAAAGTGGTAAAATTACTTGAGCTTCTGGATCCCCAAGTCTCACATTAAACTCTAAAACATAAGGTTCACCATTCACCAAAATAAGCCCACCGTATAAAAATCCCTCATATTTAAAACCCATTTTGTAAATCTCTTCCATAAGAGGTTTAAAAATCTTTTTGTCACATACATTAATAAGTTTCTCATCTATCCAAGGTACAGGAGCGTAAGATCCCATTCCTCCTGTATTTGGTCCAGTATTACCTTCTCCTACTCTCTTATAATCTTGAGCAGGCGGAAGATAATAAATCTTTTCACCTTTGATGGCTGCTATGAGAGAAAACTCCTTACCTTCAAGAAATTTCTCAATAACTACCTTCTTCCCTGCCTCCCCAAGTATTCCTTCATTTAAAAGCTTATTTGCTATATCCAATCCTTCTCCTTCGCTATTTACAATAAACACTCCCTTCCCAGCTGCAAGTCCGTCCGCCTTTATCACCAAGGGATACCTCTCTTTTTTCAAAAATTCTCTTACATCATTAAAATCATCAAAAATTCTAAAATCAGCGGTTGGTATTCCAGCCCTCTTCATAACTTCCTTTGCAAAAGCCTTGCTAGATTCGAATTTTGCCAAATCTTTGATAGGTCCCCATATTTCTAAACCATTTTCTTTGAACTTATCGGCTATCCCTAGGGCAAGAGGTAGTTCAGGCCCTATTATAGTCCAATCTATTTTATTTTCTTTAGCAAACCTTACTATGGACTCAATATCATCAACTCTAAAAGGTATGCACTCAGCAATATCACTTATACCTGGATTACCAGGAATTGCATATATCTTTTCTATGTTCTTATCTTGTGAAAGCTTCCAACAAATAGCATGTTCTCTACCTCCGCTTCCTACAACTAATACTTTCATGTTTTTACCCCCTCTTTTTAAAAACTACTCTTCTTCCAATTATTTCGTATTCTTCTGTTAATACTTTCTTAACTGACTCCACTATAAGCTTATGCTCTTCTTGAAGAATCCTTTCTGCTAAAGTCTCTGGAGTGTCATCGTCATAAACAGGAACAGCTCTTTGACCAATAATGGGTCCCGAATCTATCCCCTCATCTACAAAATGGACAGTACAACCCGATATTTTAACTCCATACTCCCAGGCCTGTTTTTGCGCCTCAAGCCCAGGAAAAGAAGGAAGGAGTGAAGGATGAATATTTATGATCCTATTAGGAAAAGCCTCAAGCAAAGTTTTTCCTACAATTTTCATATATCCAGCAAGAACTACTAAATCGACCCTAAAACTCTGCAAAATTTCTTTTATCTTTTCTTCATACTCCTTTTTATTTTTATAATTTTCCCTCTCCACTACAAAAACGGGAATATTTTCCCTTTTTGCCCTCTCTATGGCATAAGCAGAAGGATTATTACTTATAACCACAACAACTTCCGCAGGATAATCCTTATCCTTAGAAGCATCAATAAGAGCTTGAAGATTTGACCCTCTTCCTGAAACTAAGACTCCAAGACGCTTTCTTTCCATCTGATTTTCACACTTCTTTCTCCTTTACTTAATGAACCAATAACATACGCCTTTTCACCTGAATTCTTTAAGTCTTCTAAAATCTCGTTCTCTCTTTCCGATACAATAAGTATTAGACCTATTCCCATATTAAACACCTTAAAAGCTTCTTTCCATGTCAAATTTCCTTTTTTAATGAGAAACTTAAAAATCCAAGGAATCTCCCATAAAGAGGGATCAATTTCTGCCTGGATATGCCCAGGCAAAATCCTTGGTAAATTTCCAGGTATTCCTCCACCAGTTATATGAGCTATACCTAAGATATTATCCCTATACTTCTCTAGTAATGGCAGAATAACAGGTGAATATATTTTAGTGGGTTTCAATAGTTCCTCCAGTAAATCATGACCATCTATTTTCTTCCTAATAGAAATTCTCTTTTTCTTTAAGATATACCTAATCAATGAATACCCATTACTATGTAGCCCTGAGGAAGAAACTCCTATTAAAATATTCCCTTCCTGGATTTTACCCATTTTAGGAAGTAGATTTTCTTCTTCTACAATTCCAACCACAAAACCCGCAAGATCTATCTCCTTACCTTTATACACACCAGGCATTTCTGCAGTTTCTCCTCCAACAAGGCTACAATCAGCCTTTTTACATGCATTGGCAATACTTACAAGAACTTTTTTATATACCTCTGGATCTATCCTGCCTCCTGCAAAATAATCCATAAAAAACAAAGGTTTTGCTCCAGCCGTAAGAATATCATTAACGTTCATTGCCAAAAGATCTTCTCCAATAGTATCCAATTTTTTGTATTTTAGAGCTATCATTAATTTTGTTCCTACTCCATCAGTACTTGCCACAAGAATTGGATTTTCATATTCCTTAAGAGGAATTTTCAGCATACTTGCAAAACTGTTCCAAAAACTAAAAACATAAGGCTTATATGTAGAAACAATAAAATCTTTAACCTCACTAAGAGCTTTTTCTACTTTACTTATACTTACCCCACTCAAACTATAAGTAATACTTTTCCCTTTTCTTTTTTTACTATTTTCTTTCCGAAACATTCTCCACAATATCCCCTTTCTGGAAGAATACTCAAAAGCCCTTCTATACTTAAAAAGGCCACCGAATCAAATCCCAAAATTCTTGAGATCTCCTCAGGAGAGTAGTAATAACTAATCAATTCTTTAGTATTGGGAATATCAACACCATAATAGCAAGGATGAATAAGAGGAGGAGAAGAAAGTCTCAAATGTACCTCTTTTGCACCCTCTTCCCTAAGCTTCTCAGCAAGAATCTTTCCAGTAGTACCTCTAACCAGGGAATCATCCACTAAAACAATTCTCTTTCCCTTAATCAGATCACTGATAAAAAGAAACTTCATTCTAACTCCAGATTCTCTCTCTTTCTGCTTAGGCTGAATAAAAGTTCGCCCTACATAGTGACTTCGCATTAGTAACATCTGAAGAGGGATTCCTGATTCTTCACCATATCCTATTGCTGCAGGAATACCCGAATCAGGCACTGGCACAACCCAGTCTGCATCAACAGGAGCCTCTTTAGCAAGAACTTTTCCCATCTCTTTTCGGTAGTGATATACAGTCTTTCCGTCGTATATGCTATCAGGTCTCGAAAAATAGATGAATTCAAAAAGGCAAAACCGCGAAATATTGCTTTCTGCAAAGCTTTCTCTGCTTACTCTTCCATCCTTATCAATATAAATCATTTCTCCAGGCTTTACCTCTACCAATTCGGAAAGAGGATACTCTTTTAGGGCACAAGTCTCTGAAGCAAAGATATAACTTCCATCCTCCAATTTTCCTAAAAAAAGAGGCCTAAATCCGTAAGGATCTCTTATTCCATATACTCCTTCGTGAGATCCTATAACCAAAGAGTAACTACCTTCCACCTTAGAGAGTGCTTCCTTTACTCTTTCTTTTAAATCACTCATCTTAGATTTAGCTATTAAATGTAAAATAACCTCTGTATCAGAGGTGCTCTGAAAAATAACACCCTCTTTCTCTAAACCCCTTCGCAAAGAAACCGCATTTGAAATATGCCCATTGTGAGCAAGAGCAACATATCCATATCTTGGTAAATTTACTAGGAAAGGTTGAATGTTTTCTTTTTCAGTTTTTCCAGAAGTAGAATACCTTACATGTCCTACAGCTATTTTACCCTTCAATTTCTTTAATTTTTCTCCGTTAAAAATCTGAGATACAAGGCCAAAATCTTTATATAAGTAATACTCATTCCCAGAAAAAGTGACAATTCCTGCACTTTCTTGACCTCGATGTTGGAGTTTCAAAAGGCCTCTATATGCTATAAAACTTGCTTGTACTTTATCCCTAGTTAATACACCTACAACCCCACACTCCTCTTTTAGCTTCATAGATTTCACCTTCTTTGATAAAATTCATTAATATCCTCTTTAATAAAAGGCTCTATGATGAAATCTTTTTCTACAACCTCTCCCATTTTGTGAGTTTTTAACTCATATTTCTTTATAAATTCCATATATTCATCTTCCCTATCTTTGTTAACCTCAACTATTATCAATCCAGATCCTTCTCCAACCAAGTTATCCAGTTTCTCTGAAGGAAGGCTAACTTCTACCCCTTTATTTCCCCAAAAAGCCATTTCAAGAAGAGCAACCAATATACCACCCTCACTCACATCGTGGGCTGATACAATTATGTCTCTTTCTTTCCTTATTTCCTCCATAAATAACTTTAATTTTCTTTCCCATATAAGATCTACATAGGGTGCTTCTCCTTCTATCTTGTCAAAAACATCTTTTATAAATCTAGAACCTTCTAAAGAGAGCCAAGAAAAGTCACCAATTAAATAAAGACGATTTCCAACAACCTTTAAGCCAGGCTTTATTAGATAACTCAAATCTTCAAGAACCCCAACCATTCCTATAATTGGTGTTGGAAATATCTTCTTTTCTCCTTGGCCATTATAAAAGCTAACATTTCCACTTACGACTGGTATTTCAAGAGTCCTTGAGGCAAGATTTATCCCTTTAACTACTTCCCTAAACTGATAAAAGACTTCAGGCTCATCAGGATCACCAAAATTAAGTCCATCTGTAATTGCTAAAGGTCTACCCCCAACACATAAAATATTCCTACAAGCTTCTGCAACAGCATACATTGCACCTCTTTTAGGGTTAAGATAGCAATATCTTCCGTTTCCATCGGTAACCACTGCAATACCTTTGTTGGTTCCTTTTATTCTTAATACAGAAGCATCACCAAATCCAGGAGGAAGAACTGTGTTAGTTTGCACTGAGTAATCATATTGCCTATATATTTTTTCTTTCAAAGATAGATCATTAATAGCATTATTCATAAATTTCTCTATATGTTCTTTTTTTATTAATGACCTAAGATCAGAGGATAAATTTGGAACCTTATATTCCTTATAAGGAGGGTCAAATATTAAAGATCCATCTACAAGAAGCTCTGTAGGAAGGTCAACCACTTTTTCTCCTTTAAAGTAAACAATAAATTTTTCCTCTTCTATTACTTCTCCTATAATCTCTGCCTCAAGATCCCATTTCTTAAATATACTTATTATCTCTTCTGCTTTCTCTGGCCTTATAACAAGCAGCATCCTCTCCTGAGACTCTGAAAGTAAGATTTCCTCAGCAGTCATATTCTCTTCTCTTTGAGGAACCTTATCCAAATATACCTTTACTCCACTTCTTCCCCTTCTTGCAGATTCTGAAAGACTACTAACAAGTCCAGCAGCACCAAGGTCTTGAATTCCAACTACACCGTCAGTAGAAGCTGCCTCTAAACAAGACTCAATAAGGAGTTTTCCTAAAAATGGGTCCCCAACTTGTACAGAAGGCCTCTTTTTGTGCACCTCATCATCTAACTTTTCAGAAGCAAAACTTGCACCCTGCAAGCCATCTCTCCCCGTTCTTGCTCCCACAAGAAGTAAAAGATTTCCCTTGCCTTCAGCTTTTCCCCTATAAGATTTCTGTTCAGGACCCAATAAACCAACACACATGACGTTAACCAAAGGGTTTGAAGAATAACAATCCTCAAAGACGATTTCTCCACCAACAACAGGAACACCTATACAATTTCCATAAAAACTAATTCCCCCTACAACCCCCTCAAATAGATACTTATTCCTTCCTTTTTCTATAGGACCAAACCTAAGAGAATCCAGTAAAGCTATAGGTCTTGCCCCAATAGCAAGTATATCTCTTACTATTCCTCCCACACCTGTGGCTGCTCCTTGAAAAGGCTCTACCGCAGAGGGATGGTTATGACTTTCTATTTTAAAAACCACCCTATATCCATCACCTAAATTTATTATTCCTGCATTTTCCCCTGGGCCCTGTTCTACCCATTCTGCCTTTGTAAGAAAATCTTTTAAATATTTTCTTGAATGCTTATAGCTACAATGTTCGGACCATATAACTGATATCACAGACCATTCCACATCATTAGGTTCTCTACCTAAAAGCTCAATGGCATGTTTTATTTCTTCTTCCTTAAGTCCAAATACACCCATTTTTCTTTTCACTCCTTAAACTTTTTCTAGTAAAGATAAAAATAAATTTAAGCCTGAAGTACTACCAAGAATCTCTTCTACAGCCCTCTCAGGATGAGGCATAAGCCCCATCACATTTCCTTTTCTATTTATGATCCCAGCAATATTTTCCACCGATCCATTAGGATTCTCTCCATGATACTTAAGAACTATTTGATTATATTCCTTCAATTCCTCAAGACCTCTATCAGGAATATAATATCTTCCTTCTTTATGCGCTATGGGCATTTTAAGAATTTCTCCCACCCTGTAATTCTTTAAAAACAGAGTATTGTTATTTACTACCTCCAACAAAACTTCTTTACATATAAAGGAGTTAGTCTCATTAGGAAGCATAGCTCCAGGAAGAAGACCAGCTTCAAGAAGAATTTGAAAACCATTACATATACCAAGAACATAACCGCCTCTTTTTGCAAAATCTATTATTTCGTTCATTATGGGAGAAAATCTTGCAATAGCACCTGCTCTTAAGTAATCTCCATAAGAAAAACCTCCTGGAAGAATAATTACCTCCGAATCTTTTAAATCATGTTCTTTATGCCATAAGTAAATTGGATCAATCCCTACAACTTTTAAAGCATGATAAGTATCCATATCACAATTAGTACCTGGAAAAATTACTACTCCTACCCTCATCATTCTTCCACCCTTATGCTAAAATCTTCAGTAACAGGATTCACAAGAAATATTTCACTCATTTTTCTTACTTTACCCACAACCTCTTCTTTATTCTCCCCTAAGATCTCTATCTTGAGTACTTTTCCTATTCTTACGTCTTCTACTTCCCCAAAACCTAAATTATATAAAGCATTCTTAACAGTCTTTCCTTGTGGATCAAATATACCTTCTTTCAGAAATATTTCTAAAATTACCGTCCACTTTTTCACTTTTTAAATCCTCCTTATACAACTTTAACTATCATATATTCCTGACCTTTCAAAAATTACATCAATATTCTTAAGAAAAATTTCAGGAGAAAAACAACGCTCAATCTCTTCTCTACTTAAATATTCCCTAATACGACTATCCTCTAAAACAATCTCCATAAAATCTCTCTTCTGTTCCATAGCCTTAAAAGCATCTTCTTGTATCCAAACATATGCTACATCTCTTAAAACCCCCTTTTCGGTGAGGGCTAAGAGGACATTCTGAGAATAGTAAATACGATAGTTCATCATCATATTTTCCCTAATTCTTTCCTCATTTACCCTCAAATCTCTAACAATACCAATAAGAAGGTTAAGTATATAATCTGTCAGAGAAGTAGCATCAGGAAATATAACTCTTTCAACCGATGAATGACTTATATCTCTCTCATGCCACAATGGAATGTTTTCTAAGGCTGAACTTATGTACCCTCTTATTACTCTTGACAGACCACAAATTCTCTCAGAAAGAACAGGATTCCTCTTGTGAGGCATAGCAGAAGATCCTTTTTGTTTTTCCCTAAAAGGTTCTTCTAACTCTCCAACTTCCGTTCTTTGAAGATGCCTTATTTCTAAAGCCATCCTCTCACACGTGGAAGCGATCATAGAGAGAGCATAAATAACTTCTGCATGCCGATCTCTTGGTATAACTTGAGTTGCCACAGGCTCTGGTCTAAGACCTAATATTTTACATGCTTCTTCTTCTACCTTTGGAGACAAATGGGCAAGAGTACCAACAACTCCAGAAAACTTTCCAAAACTAATATTTTCTTTAGCTTTTTTCAACCTCTCTAAATCCCTCTTTAATTCTGCCCACCATCCTAAAAATTTAAAACCTAGAGTTATAGGTTCTGCATGCATTCCATGCGTCCTTCCCATCATTGGAAGATCTTTATACTTTATAGCCTTCTTTTTAACTTCTTCCATCAACTTTATCAGATCATCCTCTATAAAATTCAAAGCCTCAATAATTTGCAAAGAGAAGGCAGTATCCATAACATCAGAAGAGGTTAATCCTTGATGAATATACTCTGAACCCTCACCCACATATTGGGCCACATTAGTAAGAAAAGCTATCATCTCATGGTTATTCTCTTTTTCTATCTCCCTTATCTCCTCAACACTAAACCTTACTCTCTCTTTTATATTTTTCAAAACTTCAAATGGAATTTCTCCTAACCTTGCTCTTGCCTCTAACACTGCTTCTTCTACTTTCCACCATAGAGCATACCTATGTTCGTCTGACCATAAATCTCTCAACTCTTTCCTGCTATACCTTAATAACACTTTTTATACCTCCTTAAAATGAAAGCCCAGGCCTATAGGTTCTCCTTACGAGGGAACCTACCCGCCTGGGCTTTTATCCCTTCGGTGTAGCAAGATTTCACAATCTTGCCCGCTCCGCTTGGATCCTTAGACCCTAAGGAGCGCTTCCGCTCGTAGTCAGGCAATTTACGGTTGCCTGGTAGAGACTCCCGAGCCATATTCCCGGGATTATACGAGACCTCATTCAATTATATTAACTTATCTCTTAAAGTTCAATATTCCTCTATATAATGCTGCCTCACCAAGTTCCTCTTCAATTCTTAAAAGCTGATTATACTTTGCAATTCTATCTGTTCTACTTAGAGATCCTGTCTTTATCTGCCCACTATTTACTGCCACAGAAAGATCTGCTATGAAGGTATCCTCAGTTTCGCCTGATCTATGGGAGATAACAGTCCTATACCCTGCCTGGTGAGCTATTCTTATGGTATCTAATGTTTCAGTAAGAGATCCGATCTGGTTAACTTTTACTAAAATAGCATTAGCTATTCCTTTCTCGATTCCTTCAGCTAAAATCTTGGGATTCGTCACAAAAATATCATCACCTACAAGCTGTACCCTTTTTCCTAACTTGTCCGTTAACTTCTTCCAACCATCCCAGTCTTTTTCCGATAAACCATCTTCAATAGACACAATGGGATATTTATCACAGAGATATTCAAGGAATGAAATCATCTCATCAGAAGTTAATTCTTTTCCTTCAGCTTTCAATATGTATTTACCATTCTCATAAAACTCACTTGCAGCAAGGTCTAAAGCTAATGCAACATCTTTTCCAGGCTCAAAACCTGCCTTTTGTATTGCCTCTACAAGTATTGCAAGAGGATCTTCATTCTTCTCGAGGTAAGGAGCAAAACCTCCCTCGTCACCCACATTAGTATTAAGACCTTTACTTTTAAGTATGCTTTTCAGGGTGTGAAATACTTCAACTGCCCATCTTAAAGACTCTTTAAAAGTAGAGGCAAGAGGAACAATCATGTATTCCTGAAAATCTAATGGGTTATCAGCATGTTTTCCACCATTTATTACATTCATAAGAGGAGTAGGAAGTTCTCTAGCTTGAACTCCCCCAAGATAAAGATATAAAGGTACTCCTAAAGATGCAGCAGCAGCTCTCGCCGTTGCGAGAGAAACAGCAAGGATTGCATTGGCTCCAAGTCTTGATTTATTTTCAGTCCCATCAAGCTCAATCATAGTCTTATCCACGGTATATTGATCGAGGGCTTCAAGCCCTATTAGTTCTTGAGCTATAATTTCATTAATATTCTTTACAGCCTGAAGAACCCCTTTCCCCTTATATCTCTTAGGATCATTATCTCTTAATTCAAGAGCTTCTCTACTGCCAGTAGAAGCTCCAGAAGGTACGATTGCTCTACCAACAGAACCATCTTCTAAATATACTTCTGCTTCTACAGTGGGATTTCCTCGTGAATCTAACACTTCTCTTCCACGAACATCTAAAATCGCAGGCATCTTTACACCTCCTGATTTAGCTTTTTTATTTATCTTTTTAAATGAACTCACAGAAGTATTATAACATTAAAGAAAACTTTATTTTTTAAAATTTCTTTTAAATTTATTTCTATTAAGATAGAATAGAATTAAAACAAAAAAGGTTGAAAGGAGGTTAAAAATGGAATTCATAGCACCAAGCTGGGAAGAGATTTACAATCTATGTCTTGACCTTTCAGATAGGATAAAACAACAAAAATATGAACCTGAAATAATTGTAGGAATAGCAAGAGGTGGGTGGATCCCCGCAAGGATTCTTTCTGATCTCCTTGGCAACTCTTATACTGCAAACTTAAAAATTGACTTTTACAGAGGAGTCGGAGAAACAAAAGATAGGCCAGTAATAACTCAGACCATCTCCACGATAGTAGAAGGTAAAAAAGTATTAATCACCGATGATGTGGCAGATAGTGGAAAGAGTCTTAAAGTAGCCAAAGAACATCTTGAACAGTGTGGTGCCTCACAAGTGAAGATAGCAACTATTTATTATAAACCTTGGTCTATAATAAAACCTGACTTTTATATAAGTGAAACAGAAGCTTGGATAGTCTTTCCCTGGGAAAGAAAAGAATTTGTACAAAAAATGTACGAAAGTTTAAAATCCAAGGGATTAAGCAAAGAAGAAATCTTAAATGAACTTCTCAAAACAAATCTTCCTAAGGATCTCTTAGAAAGATTTCTTAGAGACATTACAGGAGAAGAATTATGAAAAAAGCCTTGGCATCCGGCGGGGTAATAATAAACAAGAGATCTAAAGAAATTTTTCTCCTTAAAAAGAAAAACGGTAATTGGGTACTTCCAAAAGGTCATGTTGAAGAAGGTGAAAACCCAGAAGAAACAGCTATCAGAGAAGTAAAAGAAGAGACAGGTTTAAATGTAAAAATAATAGATTATATTGGAAAAACCCATTATTTTGCCCCTGCCACCGAAAAACATCCCGAGGAAGAAAAAACTGTAATATGGTTTCTAATGGAAACTGAGGAAGAGCACATTAAGGTAGAGGAAGATACTTTTTTAGAGGGAAGATTTTTTAATTTCCGTGAAGCATATAATTTTCTTACTTTTGATCAAGAAAGAGAAATTCTAAGAAGAGCATATGATTTATATCTCATAAGAAATAAAGAAAAGAAGCTGCATATTCTAATGTTAACCTGGGAATATCCTCCAAGAATTGTAGGAGGACTTAGTAGACATGTTTATGATTTAAGTAAGCACTTAGCAAAACAAAATATAAAAGTGTCTGTGATAACCTGTGAAGCTCCAGATACACCTTTTGAAGAGCATTTTGACAATTTATCCATATATAGAGTACCTGAAAAATTAATAGATTCTTACAATTTTATCTCTTGGATTTATCTTCTTAATATATCTATGATAGTTAAAGCAATGGAAGTAAACAAAAAAGAGCCTATTGATATTATCCATTCTCATGACTGGCTAACAACTTTCTCGGCTTACACTTTAAAGCATACATTAAAAAAACCTTTAATCTCTACTATCCACGCAACAGAATACGGAAGAAACCAGGGCATTTATACCGATGAGCAAAGATTTATCCACAATGTGGAATGGTGGCTTACTTACGAATCTTGGAAAGTTATTGTATGTAGTCTTAATATGAAAGAAGAAGTAAAACATCTATTTAGTTTACCTGAAGATAAGATAATTGTTCTTCCCAATGGAATTGACACTGAAAACTTAAGAACAACTATTGATGTTGAAGAACTAAGAAAGATCTACGCTCCTAATGGGGAGAAAATTATCCTATTTATTGGACGCATGCATCCTCAAAAAGGTGCTGAATATCTTCTAAGAAGTATTCCTATTGTTCTTCAAAAATTTCAAAATGTAAAATTTATATTTGTGGGAACAGGTCCTCAACTCAACAGCCTAATAGAAGAGTCTAAATACTTAGGTATAAATGAGAGAGTTATTTTTACAGGTTTTATAGATGACAACCTAAGAAATGCCCTATTAAATATTGCAGATATATGTGTATTCCCCAGTATTTATGAGCCTTTTGGAATAGTAGCTTTAGAAGCTATGGCTCTTGGAAAGCCTGTAATAGCAAGTAACCTTGGAGGATTTGCTGAGATAATCGAGGACGGAAAAGATGGTATTCTTTTTGAACCTAGAAATGTCCAAAATCTAGCAGAGAAGATAATCTGGGCTTTGACAAATGAGGATCATATTCAAATTATCAAAAATAATGCCATAAAAAAAGTGAAAGAAAAATACCTCTGGGAGAAAATAGCTGAAGAGACTAAAAATCTATATTTTAAAGTCTATACAGAATATTTAAAAACCGATTGGTAAAGGGGGTATTATTTAATGAGAGCTGTAATAATGGCTGGAGGTGAAGGGACGAGATTAAGACCCCTTACCCTAACTCGCCCTAAACCAATGACTTATATTGTAGGAAAACCCATAATGGAACATATAATTAACCTTCTTTCTGAACAAGGATTTAGAGAGTTAACAGCCACTCTCTATTATCTTCCCGAAATAATACAAGAATATTTCGATGATGGTTCAAATTGGAATGTAAACTTAGACTACTCCATAGAAGAATCCCCCTTAGGAACAGCAGGAAGTGTAAAATATGCCTTAAAAAATAAACCTAAAGATCGCATATTAATAATAAGTGGTGATGCTCTTACTGATTTTAATCTTAGAGAAGCCATAAAATTCCATGAAGAAAATGGAGCTTTAGTTACCATTGTATTAACCAGTGTAGAAAACCCATTAGAGTATGGAGTAGTGATAACAAAGGAAGATGGAAAGATAATAAAATTCCTTGAAAAACCAAGCTGGGGAGAGGTTTTTAGTGACAGTGTAAACACAGGAATATATATTCTTGAACCAGAGGTTTTAGACTATATCCCAGATAACCAACCCTTCGACTTCAGTAAAGATCTATTTCCAATGCTCCTTGAAAAAAACGCCCCCCTATATGGATACCTGGCACAAGGATATTGGTGTGATATTGGAAATTTAGAACAGTTTTTACAAGCTAACTTTGACGCTTTGAATAAAAAAGTAAAAATCAAAATCCCAGGAAGAGAGATTTTACCTGGCATTTATACCAATGAAGAGGTGGAAATTGCCACCTCAGCTTTTATAAGACCTCCAGTATATATAGGACAATTTACTAAAATCAGTAACAATACTACCATATTAGGACCTACCGTTATTGGGGATTCCGTTTACATAGACAATGAATCAAAACTACAAAGATGTGTAATCTTTAACAATACTTATATAGGTAAAAAAGTTACAATTTATTCTTCCATAATAGGAAGCAAATGCAATATTAAAAACTCTACTAAGATCGAAGAGGGAGTTACCATTGGCGACAATACCAACATTGGAGAAAGAGTATTTATAAACAGTGGGGTAAAAATATGGCCTAATAAAGTCATTGAAACGGGAACTATTGTAAATACTAGCATAATATGGGGGAGCCAATGGAAGAAAACTCTATTTGGATATAGAGGAATTTCAGGCAAGATAAACATAGATATAACGCCAGAGATCGCTACTAAGATTGGTGCTGCCTTTGGAACTATACTTCCTAAAAATTCCTTTGTAGTAATGAGTAGAGACGAAAAGCCTGCTTGCAGAATGATAAAGAGAGCAATTCTCACAGGAATATTATCTACTGGAGTTAACGTCTTCGACATTAGAACCCTACCTATCCCTGTATCTAGATATTCCATAGAAAATCTACATGCTGTTGCTGGAGTACATATAAGGATATCCCCTTATAATTCTGAAAAGATATTAATTGAGTTTTTAGATAAAAAAGGCACAAACATTGACAAAAATACTGAGAGAAAAATAGAGAATATCTTTTTCCGTGAAGATTTTCGAAGAACTTATGCCGAAGATATAGGAGTCATAAGGTTTCCTCCTCACATAATCGAATACTATGTGGAAGGATTACTTAACAAAATAGATTCCTCTCTAATTAGAAAAAGAAAATTTAAAATTGTAATAGATTACCAAGGTAATAGTGCATCTCTATTTCTACCAAATATCTTTTCGAGACTCGGGATAGAAAATATAGCACTAAACTTATATGGAGAAGAAACCAAAAAACTTCTAATCCCTGAAGAAGAGGTATTAAAAATAACTCAATCAGTAAGAGCTGATTTTGGAATGGTAATTGACAACGATAGCGAAAGTTTTTCTCTGATAACTAACGAGGGCAAAGTTATATCAAAAGATGACTTAATTGCAGTAATGACCTATCTTGTTCTCAAAAGAGATCCTAAAGCTCAAATCGTAATACCAGTAACTATTTCAAAATCAGTAGAAAAAATAGCCGAAAATTTAGGAGGAAGTATAATACGTAGTAAAACGGCCCCGGCAGAAATAACAAAAACCATATTGAGATCTGAAGCAAAATTTGGTGCAAGTGAAGATGGATTTATCTTCCCCGAATTCCAATTGTCCTTTGACGGTATTTTTGCCTTGATAAAATTTTTAGAATTATCTTCTATAGTCAATGTGCCCATAACTGAAATTGTTGAGAGTATGCCCAGATACTACAAAGTAAGTAGTATAGTAGATTGTTTTTGGGAAAATAAAGGTAAAATAATGAGAAAGCTTATAGAAAGATTCGCCGAAAAACAAATTGAATATATCGATGGAATAAAAATATATTTTGACCATTCTTGGGTATTAATTTTACCGCACCCGGAGGACTCTTCTTTTGTGGTCTATGCAGAATCACCTACTCTTAAAGAATCACAGGATTTATTAGAAGAATTTACAAATATTATTAAAGAACTTAATCTTACTTTAAACTAATTTTAACTTGACATTAAAATATCTAAACTTATCATAAACTAAGGAGAAATTTTTTTAAAGGGAGGTTGAAAAATGCAAAATCTACTCTGGATTGTCCCCATCTCAGGTGTCATTGGCTTTATAGTAGCCTATATTATTGCTCGTGGTATCCTGAAAGAAGAAGAAGGACCAGAGGAAATAAGAAAAATCATGAGGGCAATACAGCAAGGCGCAGATGCATTCCTAAATCGCGAAATTAAAACTGTAGCAATTTTTGTTATCCTTTTTGGAATCTTTATGGCTATAGTTTTACAACCTCTTTTAGGCCTCTCCTTTGTTATAGGTGCTTCTTTCTCAATGCTTACAGGATACATTGGTATGAAAATAGCCACAAGAGCCAATGGTAGAACCACTTATGCAGCAGCCAAATACGGTCCTGGAAAAGCATTAGACATTGCTTTCTCCGGCGGATCTGTTATGGGACTTATGGAAGCAAGTTTAGGAATCTTTGGATCAAGCTTGATTTATCTGATTCTTAGCAGATTCATGCCAGATCCAAGATTAAAACTTGAAATTATCAGTGGATATGCATTAGGAGCAAGCTTCATTGCTCTCTTTGCCCGTGTAGGTGGTGGAATTTATACTAAAGCTGCCGATGTAGGAGCAGACTTAGTAGGTAAAGTAGAAGCAGGAATCCCTGAGGATGACCCAAGGAATCCCGCAGTTATAGCAGATAATGTAGGCGATAACGTGGGAGACGTGGCAGGAATGGGAGCAGACTTATATGAATCTTATGTAGGAGCAATCCATGCAGGAGCAGTGCTGGGATTTGCATATATGGACTTAAAAGGACTATTATTCCCATTCCTTTTAGCAGTGATAGGTTTATATTCATCCATAATTGGTATAATATTCACAAAAGTTTATGCATCAAGAAAGAACGCAGATCCAGCTAGCGCGTTAAGAAATGGGACCTTTCTTGCCGCAGGAATAACCATAATTGGATCTTACTTTCTCTCTCAAAGTTTAGTAGGGAACCTAGGACCTTTCTGGGCATCTCTCATAGGTGTCCTTGCAGGAATTGGAGTAGGATTAATAAGTGAGTACTATACTTCTAATAAACCCATAGAGAGAATAGCTTATGCAAGTACTACAGGACCAGCCACAAACATCATAACTGGACTTGCTGTTGGAATGGAAAGTACATTCTTGACTATAATTGTCCTTGCAATTGGAACTTACCTCGCTTACCTTGCCAATGGTATGTGGGGAATAGCAATAGCTGGTGTTGGAATGCTTGCAACCTTAGGTATTACTCTGTCTGTAGACGCTTATGGCCCTATTGCAGATAATGCATCAGGTATAGCTGAGATGGCCCATCAAGGAGAAAAAGTAAGAGAAATAACAAGTTCTCTTGATGCTTATGGAAACACAACAGCAGCAATGGGAAAGGGCTTTGCAATTGGATCAGCAATACTTACAGCTCTATCCCTATTTGCTGCATTTAAAGAGTGGGCAGGAATAAACTATATTGATGTATCAAAGGCAAGTGTCCTTGCAGGTGCGCTTATAGGAGGAATGTTACCATTCCTATTCTCATCCTTGGCATTAAGAGCTGTAGGAGAAGCTGCAACTCACATGGTAGAAGAGGTAAGAAGACAATTCAGAGAAATTAAAGGTTTACTAGAAGGAAAAGCAGAACCAGATTATGCAAGATGTGTTGATATAAGTACAAGAGGAGCCTTAAAAGCAATGGTTCTACCAAGCTTAATCATGATCCTCTCTCCATTCATAATTGCTTTCCTTCTAGGAAAAGAAGCTCTTGGTGGAATGCTAACCGGTGCAACCATATCAGGTGGTCTTCTTGCTATATTTATGGCAAATTCCGGTGGAGCATGGGACAATGCTAAAAAACTCATAGAACATGGCAAATTTGGTGGAAAAGGATCCGATGCTCACAAAGCAGCAGTAGTAGGAGACACAGTAGGAGATCCATTTAAAGACACAGCTGGTCCTTCTATCAACATCTTGATTAAGCTCATGGCTGTTATCTCCTTAGTTTTCTTACCTATTTTCTTCCATTAGACCAAAATATAATTGAAAGGTGAGGGATTTTTATAGTCCCTCACCTTTTTTTATTTTTTAAGAAAATTGTAAAGCTTGACATAGGACCTGTTTGTAATATACTTAACCTAAGTTAACAGCATTTAAATATTGGAAGGAGGGATAATTTGTTTAAGAAACTTCCATCATTGATAAATTTTCCACAAATGGAAGAAGAGATCCTAAAATTCTGGAAAGACAACGATACCTTTAAAAAGTCTTTAGAGATAAGAAAGGGTTCTCCAAGATTTAACTTTTACGAAGGCCCCCCAACTGCCAATGGAAAACCCCATGCTGGACACGTTTTACCCAGAATATACAAAGATCTTTTCCCTCGATACAAAACCATGAGAGGGTATTACGTACCAAGAAAAGCAGGATGGGATACTCACGGCTTACCTGTAGAATTAGAAGTAGAGAAAGAACTTGGACTTAATAGTAAACAGGATATAGAAAAGTACGGTATAGAGGAATTTAACAAAAAATGCAAAGAAAGCGTATTTAGATATGAGAAAGAATGGAGAAGATTTACAGAAAGAATCGGATTTTGGATAGATATGGACAATCCCTACATTACTCTAAGTAATGATTATATTGAATCTGTTTGGTGGCTTCTTAAAAAAATATGGGAAAAAGGTTTATTGTATAAAGGTTATAAAATTGTACCATGGTGCCCGAGATGTGAAACAGCTCTCTCGGATCACGAAGTAGCTCAAGGCTACAAAGAGACAGAAGATCCATCAATTTTTGTAAAGTTCAAAATTAGAAATCAGGAAAACACATACTTCCTTGCATGGACTACTACTCCATGGACTCTGATCTCTAATGTAGCTCTCGCAGTACACCCTGATGAAGATTACGTAAAAATTAAATACTCTGATGAATACTATATCCTTGCAGAAAAAAGATTACCACACGTATTTGAAGAAGGAAGCTATGAAATAATAGAGAAGAAAAAAGGAAAAGAGCTTGAAAAAACCTATTATGAGCCTTTATTTAGTTTTATCCCTGTAGATAAGGATGCCTATTACGTAGTCTTAGGAGATTTTGTCACCTTAGAAGATGGTACAGGAATAGTACACATTGCTCCGGCCTTTGGAGATGAAGACTTTCAGTTAGGCAAGAAATATGATCTTCCCTTCCTACAACCAGTAGACCAAAACGGGAAATTTATCAAGGATATAACACCTTGGGCAGGAATGTTCATAAAGAATGCAGATCCTTTAATTATTCAAAACTTACAAGAGAGAAATCTTCTATTCAAAGCAGAAAAATATCTTCATAGCTATCCTTTCTGTTGGAGATGTGATACTCCTCTTATATATTATGCAAGAGCATCTTGGTATATTAAAACCACAGCCGTAAAAGAAGATTTGATCAATAACAATAGAAAAATAAACTGGTACCCAGAGCATATAAAAGAAGGAAGATTTGGTAATTGGCTTGCTAATAACATTGATTGGGCTTTATCAAGAGAGAGATATTGGGGGACTCCTCTTCCTATATGGGTATGTGATTCTTGTGGACATCAAGAATGTATTGGAAGTTTTAAAGAATTAGGCATTACAGACACTAAAAATTTTGATCCTCACAAACCCTATATAGATCAAATTACTCTTAAATGCCCTAAATGTGGCGGAACAATGCATAGAGTACCTGAGGTTATTGATTGCTGGTTTGATTCAGGAGCAATGCCTGTAGCTCAATGGCATTATCCCTTCGAAAACGAAGAAGAATTTAAAGCTTCTTTCCCTGCAAACTTTATATGTGAAGCTATAGACCAGACCAGGGGATGGTTTTATAGCTTACTTGCTATATCGACTCTTGTGTTTAACGAACCTGCTTATAAAAACGTTCTTGTCACAGAGCTGGTCCTTGATGAAAAAGGCGAAAAAATGAGCAAACACAAAGGAAACGTAGTAGACCCATGGCTAATATTAAATAAATACGGGGCTGATGCTCTCCGATGGTATATCTTCACCGTAAGCCCTCCATGGGTACCGTTAAGGTTTGCTCCTGATGCCGTAAATGAAGCTTTAAAGAAGTTTTTGTTAACCTTATGGAATACTGTATCATTTTTCTCTATTTATGCTGAAATTGATGGGTATGATCCTAATCAATACTCTGTCTCCCTAAAGGAACTTGAAGATCTATCTGACAAGTGGATAATCTCCCGCTTAAACTCTCTAATTGCTAAAGTAAAAAATGATATGGAAAATTTCAATGCAACTCAAGCAGCAAGAGCAATTCAATCTTTTGTTATTGATGATCTCAGTAATTGGTACATTCGTTTGAATAGAGAAAGATTTTGGAAATCTGAAAAAGATAAAGACAAATGGGCTGCTTATACTGTTACATACACCGTTATAAAAGAACTTACTAAGTTAATAGCTCCATTTATACCATTCACAGCCGAAAAGATTTATCAAGAAGTAATAAGAGTAGCAGAGAAAAACTCTCCTGAAAGTGTCCACTTATGTGATTATCCTAATGAAATAAATGAGCTAATTGACACTACCTTAGAAGAAAACATGGAAATAATAAGAGAAATCGTAACTGCAGGAAGAATGCTAAGAAATCAAGCCAATATAAAGATAAGACAACCACTTTCTAGACTTTGGATTAAAGTTGATCCTAGAATTGAAAAAGATATTGAACTTCTTAAAAAATATGTACAACAAGAACTAAATATTGAAGAGATAATAATAGGAACCCCTGAAAATAGAGATGGTATTATCCATCACAAAGAAGAATTTTTTGAAATTGCTCTTGACACAAGCCTAAGTGAAGAATTACTAAATAAGGGAATCTTAAGAGAGCTGGAGCACAAAGTTCAAATGTTAAGAAAAGAAGCAAAATTAGATTACACTGATAGGATAAAATTCTATTACAAAGGATCCGACAGAATAAAGAATATAATAGAAAATAACAAAGAAGAATTTGGAGAAGAAATATTAGCTGTAGACATAAAAGAAGGTAATATACCTGAGTCAGCCTATAAGAAGAATATCAAGGTATACGACGAAGAAATAACAGTAGGTTTTGAAAAGGCATAGATATGCGTAGGGGGTGATAGGTTTATGTTTAATAAAAGAAGGCTAAACCTGATAACAATTATACTAATAACATTACTACTTTTATCTTTCTCATTTTCTAAAACCTTTCCTATTATTTTAAAAGACGACTTAGGAAGAACCATAGCTATAAAAAAATATCCAGAAAGAATTATATCCCTTGCTCCGTCTTCTACTGAAATTCTATTTGCAATAGGGGCAGGAGATAAAATCGTTGGAGTCACAGATTATTGCAATTATCCTAAAGAAGCTTTAGCTAAGGAAAAAGTAGGAGGATTTAGCAATCCTAACGTAGAAAAGATAATTTCTTTAAATCCAGACCTCATTGTTCTTTATAAGAGTTTCCCCAAAGAAATATTCAACCAGCTTGAAAAGAATCTACCTAATACAAACTTCATTGTATTAGACCCAAAAACCTATGAAGATGTAATGAAAGATATAAACCTTTTAGGAAAAGCTGTAGGAAAAGAAGATGAAGCAAGAAAAGTCTACAACAATATGCTCAAAACTTGGCTAGAAATACAGAAAAAGACCATATCTATAAGAAAATCTCCCAAAGTTCTATTCCTTGTATGGAATGATCCATTTATATCTGTCTCTCCATCTACCTTCTTAGGTGATCTTCTTAGAAAAATTAAGGCTATTAATATTGTTGAAAATAAGGAGCCAGAATATCCTGTATTGAGCGTAGAGTTCATTGTTGCCAAAAATCCCGACATAATAATTATAGGAGAAATGTCAGGTATATCCATAAATTCCATATTAAACCACCCTCTCTTAAAGGAAACCAATGCTGTTAAAAATAAACGAGTTTATACAATAAACGATGATCTTGTGTTTAGACCAGGACCAAGACTTGCAGACGGTCTAAAAGAGCTCTTTAAGTTGATTTATCCTGAGATAAATTAATGAGGTTAAAAATTTCTCTCTTACTTATCTTTTTAATTGTCTTAACACTTTTCTCGATCTATACCGGAGAAACTAAAGATATTCCAGAAGAAGTCCGGGGAAAAATAATAAGAAATATAAGAATTCCCCGGACTCTTCTTTCCATATTTGTAGGAGGAAATCTAAGCCTTGCTGGTGCGATTCTGCAAAGTTTCTTTCATAATCCTCTTGCAGAGCCTCATGTGATTGGACTTTCCTCAGGTGCTCTTTTAGGAGCAACTTTGTACTTTATTCTTTCCGGAAGCACCTGGGATATTGACCCATTAATAACACCATGGTTTGCCATTGCAGGATCTCTGATAGCACTTATACTGCTCATTATTTTAAATAGAAAATTTCAGTCATCTTATACACTAATCCTTTTAGGAGTTTCCCTAAATTCTCTGCTTTCGTCCATTATTGCCCTTATAATGTTTCTCAAACAAAAAACCTTTCAAGGAGTTTATTTCTGGCTTCTTGGAGGCTTCAATGGTAAAACATGGGATCACTTTTATTTATTAATTTCTTATTCTATTCTTGGCATTATTTGGGCTTTCATATGGAGAAATAAATTTAATTTGCTTTTTCTTAGCGAAGAAGAAATATACAGTCTCGGTTTCTCTCTAAGAAAATATCAACCCCTTATAATAATATTACTCTCCCTTCTCATATCTCCATCAGTAGCAGTATCAGGAAGTATCGGCTTTGTTGGGCTCATAGCACCCCATTTAATGAGAACCTGGGAAACTGCCAACTACAAATGGTTAATCCCATCAAGTTTTCTTGCCGGAGCAAATTTACTTCTTGCTTCAGACATTTTATCAAGGATACTTTTTTATCCTACAGAGATTCCTGTAGGAATCATTACCTCCTTTTTAGGAGTACCATTTTTTGTTTATCTACTTCTTAGAAAACGATGATAAAATTTATAAATGTCTTTGCAGGTTACAAAAACAAGACAGTTATAAAAGATTTTTATTGGGAAACCCCTAAAACTGGTTTTATAGGGATCATAGGTCCTAATGGCTCTGGAAAGACCACTTTATTTAGACTATTGATCAAATATATAGAACCTATCCAAGGAGATATATTAATAGAAGATAAAAACCTAAAATCCATAGGCCAAGAAGAAATAGGGAAAAAAATAGCTTTATTACCCCAAAAACCTTTCTTTGAGGGAAATCTCACAGTAGAAGAATATGTATCTCTCGGAAGATATCCTCATCATCCCCATTGGAGACCTTTGAGTAAAGAAGATATCAACAAAATTAATGAGAGTCTAAATATTACAGATACAATGCATCTTAGGAAGAAAAAATTAGTAGAACTTTCTGGTGGAGAACAACAAAGAGTGTTACTTGCAAGAGTCCTAGCTCAAAACCCCTCTATTTTACTTCTCGATGAGCCTACTAATAACTTAGATCCATATTACCAGATATATTTTTTAGATTTTGCTAAAACACTCAGTTCAAAAATTCTTGTGCTTTCAAGTCTTCATGATATAAATATGGCCTCTGCCTATTCGGACTATATTCTTGTAATAAAAAATGGAAAAATAATATCTTATGGGGAGCCCATTAAAGTCCTTTCACCTGATCTTTTGGAAAATGTATTCCAAGTAAAATACAAAGAAATTAAATTAAATGAAAAAAAATTCTTTGTTCCAATAAATATTACCAATCAGGAAGACTAATCTTTGAAAGTCTTCTGTCAATAAACCAGATTCTTATAATAAGAGCAAATATAGCTCCTAAGATAATATTTGAAAAGGTTAGAAGATAATAGAAGAATGAGATTATTAAAAATATCTTTGTCTCGTTCTTTTTGGAGGAATATATAAAATGCTTGCTTAAAGTTATCTCACCTTTAACACTTCCTGGGTATTCTCTATAGGTCCATATATTACTTATGTAACCAGGAATATCCAGGAAGAAAAAATATAGTGCCATAGTAAATCCTGCGATGATCTCGTACACATCTTTACTAAACCCATAATATTTTGTAAGTACCCATACAAAAAGTAAATACAATATCAATACAATATTTAAAATCCAAAAGCCAAAACTCCTTTTGGGTTTCTCAATTTTCTTTTCCTCTTGCTTTCGCCACGGAGGAACAATCTCTTCATTTCCCTCTACTTTTATATATTTTTTAGCATCCTCCTGATAATATAATTCTTCCTTTCTCTCTAAATATTGCCTAAGGAATATGAAGCAAATTATAACTATGGGAATAAACCAAGGTTGGTATATCAACCCCATCTTCTATACCTCCTTATATCCTATAGACTTCATTTTAATGATTACTTCTTTTGGATTCTCTGAGGTAAATACTGTATTTCCACTAATTAGAATATTTGCTCCTGCTTCCACCACCAGAGGAGCAGTATTAAGATCTATACCTCCATCTACCATAATATCAAGATCAATTCCCTCCTTTAAAGCCATCTCCCTAAGAGTCCTTATCTTTCTCAGGCAAAACGGTAAAAATTCTTGTCCTCCATAACCCGGATTTACAGTCATTATCAATACCATATCTACCTCACCTAAAAGATACTCTATGGTATTTAAAGGTGTTGCAGGGTTTAAAGTAATAAAAGGACGAACCCCATGATCTCTTATATATTTTAAAAGCCTTTGAGGATGATATGTAGCTTCTATATGAAAACCAAGATGATTAGCACCAGCGTCCATAAACATATCAACAAAGTTCTCTGGTCTTTCTACCATTAAGTGTACATTTAAAGAAATATCATATTTACTTCTCAAAGCCCTCACTAAGGCAGGACCATAACTTAAATTGGGAACAAAATGTCCATCCATAACATCAATATGGATTGCATCAGCTAGATCTTTTACAAGCTCTATCGATTTTTCCATGTTAAGAAGATCTGCCGAAAGAATCGATGGAAAAACTTTTATATTCATCTTACTGGCCCCCCGTATAGGTCTCTGTAGTAGAAGAAGTGAAAGTTTGCTCTTGCGATACATAGGAATAAAGAACAATACTTGCACCTTTTTCTATAAAGAAGTCAGACTCGGGTATCTGCCTCACAATATATCCATTTTCTCCGTTAACAACTTCCACCCTTAATCCTAACTTCTCTAGAATATTTCTTGCTTCTCCTGTATCCTTCTGTATTACATTAGGTATCTTAACAATTTGAGGCATATTTATCCACAAAGATATTATGCTTCCAGAAGGTATCTTAGTATTTAGTGGATTTTGATCGAGAATCACTAATGGATCTTTATTTTTATCGATTAGCACTCCTTCTATAACAACCTTAAAGTTGTTTTTAGCTAAAATGTCTGTAGCTTCTTTTAGATCTTTACCACGAACATCAGGAGGAAAAACTAAGTCAGGACTATTATTTATTGTCTTCTGAAAAAAGAAGATCACAAGACCTAAGATAATAAGATTTATAAAAATAAGTCCATAAAGGATTAATTCCTTTATGGAAAGTTTTCTAAATATATTCCATCTTTTCACTTTAATTCCCCCTTACTTTTTAAATATAAAGCCCTAAGTTGTCCACATCCTGCTTTTATTCTACTACCATAAGAAATTCTCAAAGTAACGTTTATACCAGCATCGGAAAGTATTTTTTTAAATTTAAATATGTCTTTTAAATCTGATGTCTCCCAAGGATATTCTGGAACCTTATTCCAGGGAATAAGATTAACATGAACAGGTTTATTTTTTAAAAGCCCTGCTAATTCTATCGCATGCTCTTCTCTATCATTGAAGTTCTTTATCAAAACATATTCAAAAGTTACCCTTCTTCCTGTCTTCTCAGCATAATAAAAAGCACTTTCTAAAAGTTTCTCAATAGGATATTCTTTATTTATTGGTATGATCTTACTTCTCAACTCATTATTCGGAGCATGAAGAGATATGGCAAGCCTTACCTTCAAATCTTCCTCTCCCAATTGATATATCTTGGGAACTATTCCAATAGTAGACAAGGTTATATGCTTAGAACCTATATTAAGTCCCCATTCCCTGTTTATAATCCTTATAGATTTAACAACATTATCATAATTTAAAAGAGGTTCTCCCATACCCATGTAAACCACATTAGAGATTCTATCTCCTTTTTCGAATAATTCCTTCTGAATTAAAATTATTTGTCCTACGATCTCATGAGTGTTTAAGTTTCTCCTTAAACCAACAAGGCCTGTAGCACAAAATTTACACCCTATGGCACAACCCACTTGAACAGAAACGCAAACAGTATTTCTATTTTTATGAGAAATAAGTACTGTCTCAATATTCTCACCATCTTCAAGTTCCAACAGATATTTCTTGGTATTTCCTTCTCCGGTAATCTTGACAACTTTAGGAATATCGAAGGAAAAATATTCTGCAATTTTTTGCCTTAACCCTTTAGGAAGATTTGTCATGCTTGAAGGATTCAGAATTAGCTTCTTATAAACCCAATCAAAAATTTGATCAGCCCTGTAGGATGGCTCACCCCATCCCCTTAAAATATCCCTTATTTCATCTATATCAAAGGATAGTATGTTATTCACGACCTATTAAACTGATAAAAAATCCATCAGTCTTATACTTATATGGAATTACCCTCATTATACCAGGGAATTTTTCTCCTTTGTAAAAAAAATCAATTAATTTGAATTCAGGATTCCTTTCCAAAAAATACAATACTACATTTTCATTTTCGTGCCACGTAATTGTACAAGTACTGTACACCATCCTTCCACCTTTTTTAAGTAATTTTCCTGCTCTTTCAAGCATCTTTATCTGCATCTCAGACAATTTATAGATATCTTCTCTCTTTAACCTCCATTTAATCTCTGGTTTATGACTTATCACTCCCAAACCAGAACATGGAGCATCCAAAAGCACCCTATCAAAAGTTCCATTTAAAGAATCTGGTAAGTTTAAAACATCCTCAGCTAAAGTCTCAATTATTGAAATTCCAAGCCTTTTAGCATTTTCTTCTACTAGTTTTACTCTGTTTTTATTAATATCTACCGAAACAATCTTACCCTTATTATTCATTAACTCCGCAAGATGAGTACTTTTAAGACCTGGAGCAGAACATAAATCGATTACTCTACTTCCTGGCTCTGGATTTAAAATCAGTGCAGGCAACATGGAAGCTTCACTCTGAATTACAAAATAACCATTATGGAATAAATCAGATTTCTCAAAATCAAATCCATCTTCAATTAAGAGAGCTTGGGTTACCAAATTCCCGTCCTTAAATTTTATACCTCTTTCCTTTAGTTTCTCCTTTAAATCCTCTACCGATATCTTCAAAGTATTAACTCTTATGGCGATATTGTGAGCTTTATTTAACCATCCTAAAATTTTTACAGCCTCACCTTTTCCTATATAATCCTGCCATTCCTCAAAGATAAATTCTGGAATTGCATATCGTATATGGAAGGGAATTAAATTCAAATCTAAGTTATTTCTTTCTTTCACCATTCTTCTTGAAACTGCATTTATTAACTTTGCTTCCTTCGGAACCTTCCTTTTGGCTATTTCTACAATTTCATTTACAGCAATAGGCAAAATAGTATCTTTTAAGAAATATATGTGATAAGCAACTAATCTTAAGAGAATCCTACCAAAAAGACTAAGATTATCCCTCTTTACAAATCTTGACCAAATATAATCAAGAGTAGTTTTCCATCGAGTTACACCATAAACAAGCTCTGTGATAAAGTGTTTTTCTTTTAATGATAAATTATAAGAGGGAAGCCTACTTCTCAAAAGGAGATTTAAATAAGCTTCCCTCTTCTCAAGATCATATAAAATTTCAGCAGCCTTTAATCTTACCTCCATTTAGTCCCTTCTTCTCATATTCGCAAGAAGTATCAGACGGAGTAAGTTCAATAATGCTGTAAGAGCAGCAGCAAGGTAAGTAAGTGCAGCTGCATTCAGCACTTTTTTTACTCCCTCAGCTTCTTTCTGAGTTACAAGTCCAAGAGACAATAAAACTTCTTGAGCTCTCTTGCTAGCATTTATCTCTACGGGAAGGGTTATTAAATAAAACAATACTGCCAACGAAAAGGCTAATATACCTATATTCATTAAGCTAGGGCTTCCAAAAATAAATCCTAAGAAAAAGAGTGGAAAAGCAAGATTTGTTCCAATATTAGCTACGGGAACTAAAGATGATCTAAGAGCTAAAGCATAATATCCTGTAGCATGTTGTATAGCATGTCCAATTTCATGAGCAGCAACCCCAAGAGCCGCAACAGAAGGTTCTGAATAGACAGGTTCCGAGAGTCTTAAAACTTTTGTGGTAGGATCATAATGATCAGTTAAAGTTCCAGGAATAGGTTCTATTTTCACATCATTTAGCCCTACACTTTTGAGAATAATCTCTGCAGCCTCTCTTCCAGTAAGCCTACGAGAGTTTGGTATCTCAGAATAATATAGAAAAGTTGATCTTACTTTCATACTCGCATATATGGAAAGAATTAGAGCAGGCAAAAGCAAGATATAAGTAGGATCCCATAAAAAGAACATCAACACTCACCTCCTCATATTGTTTATTTATTCGAATCTCTCTCCTATATTTAGACGGTATCCATTCATAAATTCCAAGAAATTCATTTTCTTTTTACCTTCAGGTTGAAGCTCAAGAAGCCATAATATTCCATTCTCCACTTTAACTCCAATACCTTTCTTCCTGTCTTGTTCAATTATTGTACCATTTATTACATCCTCGTCAAAAAATCTTTTCTCAAAATTAGCTTTAAATACTTTTAAAATCTTACCCCTAAAAAAGGTCATAGCTCCTGGCTCAGGAGAGAGAGCTCTTATTTGGCAACATATTTTTTCTCCATCCATATTCCAATTTATTATTTCCTCTTCTTTTGTCAATTTGGGTGCATAGGATGCTAAAGATTCATCCTGAGGTACTGGAATAAGTTTTCCTTCCTTAATAAGAGGTAAAACCTCAAGTAGCAAGTCCGCTCCTAAATTAGCAAGTTTTATAGAAAGAGTTCCCTTATCATCATCAGGAAGTATAGGAATTTTTTTTATAGCATAAACAGGGCCAGTATCAAGCCCCTTTTCCATCTTCATTATAGATACCCCTGTTTCCTTCTCACAATTCATTAGTGCTCTCTCTATAGGTGCTGCCCCTCTATATTTAGGAAGAATTGAAGCATGAACATTTATTCCTCCGTAAGGAGGAATATTCAAAATATCCTCAGGAATTATTTTTCCATATGAGGCTACAATTAAAGCATCAGGTTTCAAGTCTTTAATAATATTAAAAAACTCTATATTTCCCTTAAGTTTTTCTGGTTGATAAACCGTAATACCTTTATTAATAGCAAATTGCTTCACTGGAGATGGTAATATCTTTTTACCTCTCCCCTTTGGTTTATCAGGTTGAGTCACTATTCCAATTATATTAAGATGATCATAAATTTTTTCTAAAATTATCCTTGAAAACTCAGGCGTTCCAAAGTATATAACTCTCATTTTTCCTCCGTCTTAAGAGTTTCTTCTACAGCCCTATCAAGTATTAACATACCATCAAGATGGTCAACCTCATGCTGAACCACTCTAGCAAGAAGCCCCTTTGCTCTATACTTTTTGGTTCTACCATCTAGATCTTGAGCCTTAAAAACTATCCTTTCAGCCCTTTTTACAGGTACTTCAACTCCAGGTACGCTCAAGCATCCTTCATAGTCTAATTCCTCACCAGACATCTCGATAATCTCTGGATTGATCAGGACAATAGGATTATCTTCGTAATCCACAACAATAATTCTTAAACTTTCCCCAACTTGAGGGGCTGCAAGCCCAACACCATTACAAAATTTCATCGTTTCTATCATATCTCTTGCCAACTCTTTAACTTTCTCATCAATTTTTTCTACCTTCTTGGCTTTAGTTTTTAGAATTGGATCTCCCACTTTTCTTATTTCTCTGATCATGTTCAGTCACCTCATGTTATTATTTCTCTCATATCTATATTAATTATAAATTTCAAATTTGAAAATGGACTTCTATTTTCCTCACATACCTTTTTCAAAAAATCGCTATTTATTAAGTTCTCATTATCTTTTATTATAATCTGATATCTATATTTGTCTCTAACAAAATATGGAAAATATGGTGCAGGACCAAGAATAGCCAGATCCTTAAACTCCTCTTTTATCTTACTAACAATCCTACCTCCCTCATCTAATATCTCTTTCTCATCTATATCTTCAAGAAGTATTTGATGAATTCTTGAGAAAGGAGGATAATTCAGAGACTTTCTATTTAATAACTCTCTATTCAGGAAATTTCCAAAAGAATTAATTTTTAATGCTCTTACAACATAGTGAGAAGGATTGTAAGTCCTAATTATTATCTCCCTTCCCTTATAAATACCAATTATTCTCTTTATCATATTAAAAGTCTTTTCAGGACTTGCAAAGTCTGGAATATGTAGAAAATTGTCTAAATTGTATATAATCAAAAGTCCAATCTTCTCATCATCAAGCCATGGTTCTATAAGTCTTGTACCTACCACAATATCTGCCCCATAAATTATAGTTTCATCTTGTAACTCCACTTCACTATCAATCCTTAGTACCTTTGCCCTATCATACAAATTAACAAGGTAACGATAAAGTTTTTCAGTACCGATACCACCATATACAAAACTATAACCCTCACACACTGGACACCTTTGAGGAGGCAACATTTCAAAACCACAATAATGACATTTCATGATTTTCTCCTCTAAATGGTACACAAGAGAAGACTTACAGTGAGGACACATAAATATATAACCACAATCTTGGCATTGGATATAGGGAGAATATCCAAGTCTATTTAGTAAAATAAAAACCTTTCTTCTATTTCTCAAATTTTCCTCAATCTTTCTTAAGGAATAAAAATCAAGAATTTCTTGTGTCTTATCTTTTCTCAAATCAATCACAGTAATCTGAGGCCTGTAAAAAAGAGGCTTTCTATAAAGTTCCATCTCTCTATATATGGTTCTATAAAATGAAACTATAGAAGGTGAGCTACTACCTAATACAACAGGTATACCTTCCAATTCTCCTCTTTTTAAGGCTACCACTACACTATCATATCTAGGCTCTTTCTCACGCATATTATAAAACTCGTTCTCCTCCTGATCTACAATTATTACTCCAAGATCCTTAAAAGGTAAAAATAAACCTTTGCTTGTGCTTAAAACTACAGCCTGTTCTGTAGTAGCAACTTTAAAAACAGAATAAGACTGTGCTTCTGTAAGAAAACTATGATAGAAATATATCGAAAATGGTACACATTGAGAAAGAAAATCTCCAAATTGAATTAAACTTTTTACAGTAGGAAATACAAAAAGTATACTCTTCCCTCTTTGATAAAAATGTTTCATTATTTCAAAGTATGTTTTCCATCGTTCATCTCTTGATTCAATAAATAAAAGAATGGGCTTTTTCATTAAATCTAATATCTTTTTATCTATAGTAAAACTTCCCCAAGAGTCCCCACTTTTTTCACTTAAATATACATGTTTCCTAGGCTTTTTCTCTATCAATTTTATTTCAAACCTCTCTTCAATAGCTCCTTTTTTGAGCAAAGCCTTTATAACACTTTCGGAAACCTTTAAGCTCTTTTTTAGACTTTTTTCTTCCATCTCATTATCAATCAAAGCTAAAAATATCTTTTCCTGTTTTTTAGACATCTCTACTACGGTGGCTCTTGCTTTTAAGTAACGAAGTACTTCTAATTCAACCCCTGAAGGAAATATATAATTGGCAGTTTTATATAAAGAGTTAGCATAATATTCACTTATCCAATTAACAAGCCTTACGAGAGGCTTTGATAGGGGAGGTATATTTTCTAATATACTAAGAATAGGATATACTTCAAATTCAGGATCCTCAATTTCTTCAATATCCCAAATATATCCTAATTTTCTAGATTTTTTTAATGGTACAACAACAGCCTTTCCAATATCAGCCGATTCAGTAAATTCCTCAGGAATTGAATAATACAAGAAATCCTTTTCTGGAATATATGTATCAAAAAGTACTACTTTACTAACTCTCACCACTCTTTCTAATCTTCCGAATCACTTCCCTCTCCATAAGTAATCTTATCTTGTGCTACCTCTTCCATGGCAAGTATTAATGGATCCCTCGCCACAGTTTTTAAAATCTTTAATTCCTCAAAAAGCTGTCTTGCTCTTCTTGATATAACTACTGTTAAAATATACTTATTAGGTATCTTTGAAATAAGAGTATCAATATCTATCTCTTTCATCCTTTGCACCTCCAAAAATATTCAAGAAATATTCTATCTTTTCTTTACATAACCTATGCCTTTCAGCATATATGATGCATCTTACCATATCTACAGCTTCATCTAGATTATCATTCACAACAGCATAATCATAATAAGAAATTTTAGAAATTTCAAGAGGGGCATTCCTTAAACGTAAATTTAAATCTTCTAAACTTTCTGTCTCTCTACTTATAAGCCTTCTTTTCAATTCATTAAAGTCAGGAGGTAATACAAAAATGAGTTTGGCTTCATTATAAATCTTTTTTACATTAACTCCACCCTGTACATCTATTTTTAATATTACATCCATACCCCTTTTAATACAGTCTTCAACCATTTTCTTGGGTGTACCATAAAGATATCCGTGCACCACTGCCCACTCTAAAAACTCACCATTTTCAATCATTTCTTTAAACTTCTTTTCATCCACAAAGAAATAATTTTTGCCATCTTCTTCACTTGGTCTTTTAGGTCTTGTAGTATAAGAGACTGATTTAACAAGATTAGGCACGATCTTTAAAATCCTCTCCAATATAGCATCCTTCCCAACTCCTGACGGTCCTGACAAGACAAAAAGATTTCCTCTAAACATTTAATAACTCTCCTCTTCCTTATCTCCGCCCTCTATTCTTGCCGCGATAGTTTCGGGATGTAAAGCAGACAAAACTATGTGACCACTATCAAGGACTAAAACTGCTCGTGTTTTTCTCCCATAAGTAGCATCTATAAGTTCATTTCTTGTTTTAGCATCAGATAAAAACCTTTTTATTGGTGCAGAATCAGGACTTATAATAGCTACAATACGAGAACTAACTACCATGTTTCCAAAACCTATATTAACAAGTTTCATTTAAAACCCTCTCCTTCCTATTCAACATTTAATATTAACTCGCGAATTTTTTCAAGCTCTTTTTTAATGTCCACAGCATAGAACATAACCAAAGTCTTTGCAGTTTTACTAGAAAGAGTACTGACCTCTCTATGCATTTCTTGCACCATAAACTCAAGAGCCTTTCCTATAGGTTCTTCTTTTTCCATCTCAGTTCTAAATCTTCTTATGAATTCATCTATTCTTATAATTTCTTCATTAATATCTGTCTTCATAAGTAACAGAGCTAATTCTTGATACAATCTATTCTCATCTATTTCTTTAAAACTAAACTCCCTTAATTTTCTTTCCACAAAACCTCTCGCCTCTTTATGCCACAATTCCTCCTCTCTTTTGATAGAAAAAAGTAAAGTCTCGATCCTATCAAGACTACTTTTTAAAGCATTATATATACTTTTACCCTCTTCCTCCCTTACCTTATTAAAATCCTTTATAAGAAGGGTCGCCTCATTCAATAATTTTAATACATCCTCATCATTAAAAACTCTATTCTCCATATAAAAAATCTGAGGATTAGCAAGTATCTCTTTCCAGTCAGAGATATTCTCTTCCTTACCTGTTATTTTTCCGAGCTCATCAAGAATACTATTCAACAAAGAAACATTAAGTTTATAAAGGTTTGAATAATCTTTAAGAATTTTAATGGAAAACAAAATGTATCCTCTCTTAATATGGTTCTTAATTTCTCGCGTTATATCTTGCTCCATAAAGGAGAGAGAGTCAGGAAGATTTACTCTAATTTCCAAAAATCTATGATTATAGCCTTTTATCTCCAAAAAAAAGTTAAGGCTATTAATAGAGAACTCCCTAAATGCTGAGGCAGTCATGCTCCTCATTGTTATTTATTTTACTTTATATAGAAATATTTGCCAAGTAGAAAAAAACTTATATAATTTACCTATGGGCAAATTATATGTGGTAGCTACCCCAATAGGTAATTTGAAAGACATAACTATCCGAGCTATTGATGTTCTTAAAATGTGTCCTGTAATAGCAGCAGAAGACACAAGACATACCCTCATTCTTCTTAAAGCATATAATATAGAAGATAAAATCTTAATTTCATACCATAAATACAACGAAGAGAAGAGGACTGAGCTTTTCCTTGACTTTTTATTAAACAAGAATATGGATGTTGCTCTTGTATCTGACGCTGGAACTCCATGTATTTCAGACCCAGGATACAAAATAGTAAGAGCAGCAAGAGAAAAAAACATTGAAGTTGTTTCCATACCAGGCCCTTCATCTCTTACAGCTTCTCTTTCAATTTCTGGCCTTCCTACAAACGAATTTCTCTTCATAGGCTTTCTTCCCAAAGAAGAGAACAAAAAACTTGAAAAACTTTTGGAGATTAAGAAAAGTAATATCAAGACTTTTGTGATATATGAATCCCCCAAAAGAATAATTAAATCTCTAAATACCATAAAAGAAGTATTTCCAAACTCCACTATATGCGTATGCCGAGAGCTCACAAAAAAATTCGAAAGAACTTATTATGGAGATATAGAAAAAGTTCTTTTAGAAATAAGTAACGATCCTTATAAAGAAAAGGGCGAATATACAGTGATAGTTTTCTGGCAAAATAATTTGGAGCCTGAAGAAACTTTATCAATAGAAGCGCTCTTAATAGATCAAGTTGTAAAGCACAAAATTTCCTTGAAAGAAGCAGTAAATATAGTAGCTAAAATGTATAATATACCTAAGAAAGAGATTTATAAAAAAAGTATCGAATTAAAAAATAAGTTCAAAGAGGAGGAATTTTAGAATATGAAAATAGCCTTAGATGCTATGGGCGGAGACTACGCACCTCTTGAAACTACAAAAGGAGCATTAGAAGCAATCAAAGAAAGTAATATTACTGTAGTATTAGTAGGCAAAGAAGAGGAATTACAAAAAATCCTAAAAGACTATGAGTATGACAAATCCAGAATAGAAATTGTAAATGCAGAAGAAGTAATAGAGATGCATGAACATCCTGCCTTTGCAGTAAAAGAAAAGGAAAACTCTTCTATAGTAAAAGCAATAAAACTATTGAAAGAAAGAAAAGTTGATGGGGCAGTATCTGCAGGAAACACAGGAGCAGTAATGAGCAGTGCCTTATTATATTTAGGAAGAATAAAAGGAATTAAAAGGCCAGCCATCTCCACCTTAATTCCTACATTAACCGAGGTTCCATCAATAATTCTTGATATAGGGGCAAATGTGGATTGTAAAAAAGAATATTTAGAACAATTTGCTCTCATGGGGAAAATATATATGGAAGAAGTTTTCAACATAAAAGATCCTAAAATAGCCCTTTTGAACATAGGGGAGGAAGAAGGAAAGGGAAACCAGCTAGCACAAGAGACTTATAATCTTCTTAAAAATAATCCTATCTTTAACTTCATTGGAAATGTGGAAGGGAAAGATCTTTTCAAAGGAATAGCAAATGTTATTGTATGCGATGGGTTTGTAGGAAATATAGCCATCAAAACTGCCGAAGGAGTAGCAGAAACCCTTTTTGAACTTCTTTCTTCAGAAATAAAGAGTTCTCTTTGGAGCACTATACTAGGAATGTTGTTAAAACCTAAATTTAAAAATGTTAAGAAAAAACTTGATTATAGTGAGTTTGGAGGAGCTCCTCTCTTAGGGGTAGATGGAACTGTAATAATCTCTCACGGAAGATCAAAAGCAAAGGCAATAAAAAATGCATTAAAACTTGCGGAGAAAGTGGTAAAATTAGAAATAAATAGAAAAATTTTAGAGGGGTTGAGTAAAATAACAGATAGGGGGGATTAGAAATAAAACCTGAAAGATTTGAAAAAATAATAAATCTCGCTGTAAATTTAGAAGCCTCTGATATCCATTTAAAAGTTGGTACTCCTCCAGCGGTAAGAATAATGAAAGATATTGTCTTTCTAAAAGAAGAGCCTTTAACTCCAGAAGAGGTTGAAAACCTGGCTTTTAGTATAATGCCTCCTTCCGCAAGAGAGGTTTTCTTAAAGAACAAAGAGGTAGATTTTCCATATGAGAAAAAAGGATTAGTAAGATTTAGGGTAAATGTCTATACTCAAAGACAAACTGTAGCTATTTCCATGAGGCTCATAAAATTGAACATTCCTTCCATAGAAGATTTAGGACTTCCTAGCATATTAAAGTCTCTTGTTACCAAAAAAGCAGGATTAATACTAGTTACAGGCCCATCAGGAAGCGGTAAATCCACTACCCTCGCTGCTATGATAGAGTATCTTAACCAAAATGAGAGTTTGAATATAATAACCATTGAGGATCCTATAGAATACGTATTTACTGATAAATTATCTCTAATCTCACAAAGAGAAATAGGTATTGATACAAGCTCTTTCTATTCAGCCCTAAAGATGGCTTTAAGAGAAGACCCTAATATAATAATGGTAGGAGAATTAAGAGATATAGAGAGTGTTTCGGTGGCTCTTCAAGCAGCAGAAACAGGCCACTTAGTGCTCAGTACTCTTCACACTATAGACACAGTTTCTACTATTTCCAGGATCGTAGACATGTTTCCTCCGCATCAACAAAATCAAGTAAGATATCAACTAGCAAGTACTCTGGTTGGTATAATATCTCAAAGATTATTAAAGAGAAAAGACAAAACGGGACTTGTACCTGCATGCGAGGTTCTGATAGGTACATCCACGGTGAGAAAATGGATTAGAGAGAACAAACTTTCAGAAATCCCCAAGATCATAGAAGAAGGAAAGTTAGAAGGCATGCAATCTTTCAATCAAAATCTCTTAGAGCTATATAAAGCTAATATTATAGATGCAAATGAAGCTTTGATGGCAAGCCCCAATCCTTCTGACTTAGAGCTTGCCATCAAAGGAATAATAGCAGGCTAACATATAGCAGCTTCTTTTTTAAGGCTAACTATTTCTTTCATAGTGAGATAGGCCATAAGATAAGATATAATGCTCTCTGCTCCCTGGTTAAGATTAACACCATATTCATTTATACCATCAAAACAACCTCCACTTTCCGTATCAATCATATTTACACCCTTTGAATTTCTTCCATGAAACCACATAAAGGTTTCCTTAGCCTTGTTTACATATCTAATATCTTTAAACTGTTCATAAGCTTCTTTATAAAGAAGGATCATCTCGCTTGCCTCAATAGGCTGTTCATCAAACTCTGCTATTTTTCCTCCTCTTACATACCACCCGTTACATCCAATAGGCTTGAAATATCCATATCTAAATACTATTTTTTCTAAAAATTCCATGCTTTCAATAGCAACATCTTTAAAATCATTATCTCTTAGCATTTTATATGCAACCAAAAGGGAGAGGGGAAGTATTGCATTACTATAAGCCATTATATCTTCAAACCATCTCCAATCAGTATCACTATTTTCTCTAAACTGCCTTACTAAAGATTTTGCAAGCCAATCAATATATTCTGTAAGACCAAGACTACTCAAAGATATATCTTTATTAGCATAATACAATCCTAAGATTGTGTAAGCCTTACTTCTGGGAGATCTCAATTCTTCTATATATTTCAAAGACCTACTAAGTAACTCTTTGTACAAATTTCTAACCCCCAAAGGAACCTCCTTTGTAGCTATTCCAACCCCTAAACTCCATACCACCCTTCCAAAACAATCTTCCGAACCTTCTTCTTCTAAGAACTTTCTATCATAGGACATAAAATTTCTAAAATTTCCTTTATATGTTTGAGCATTTAAAATGAAAGAACTATATTTATAAATGAGTTCAAGATATCTTTCCTCTCTATATTGTTTATATAACATTGTTGCAACGATAAGTGCCCTTGAATTATCATCAGTAGTATATCCAAAACGTGGATCTGGCACACTAAATTTAGAATGCTGAAGTATACCAGTATCGTCCGTTAATCTAAATAAGTGATCAACTCTGGGGTAGAGAAGCTCCATTTCTTCCACCCCCTTACTTCTTCATCCTTACCCAATACCACTTCATAGAACATTTCTATATACCTCTCTGCAACCACATTCCACCACATACCTTTTCCATACTCAAAAGCTTTTTTCTCCATCTCTTTCCTTCTTTCCTCGTCTCTTAGTACATCTCTTATTGCCCTATAAATTCCATCAGAATCTCTAAAATCCACCAAAATACCCCTTCCATCAGCTAAGAGTTCTTCTGCATATCTATAAGCAGTAGATACTATTACCCTCCCACAAGCTAAAGCATAGCTTAAAGTACCACTAACAGCCTGCTCCTTGTTAAGATATGGTGTCATGTAAATGTCTGATGCCTGTAAATATTTAAGAATTTCCTCCTTAGTTAAATACTTGTTTACAAATATGACATTCTCCTTTACCCCTAACCCCTCAACCATTTTTAATAACTTTTCTCTATAAGATTCTCCCTCATTTCTTATAATTCCAGGATGAGTTCTTCCTAAAATCAGGTAAACCACATTTGGAAATTCATCTTTTAACTTTGCAACTGCCTCAATTCCATACTCAAGTCCCTTACCAGGCCCAATAAGTCCAAAAGTACTTATTACTATCTTACCTTCTAGGCCAAGTTCCTTTTTTAGTTCTTCTCTATCACCATAGTACACATATGGAACCCCATGAGGAATATGAACTATTTTATTTTCTTCAATCTCATAAATATTAGTTAAAAGATCAATAGTATTCTTAGCCATAGTCACAACTTTTTCTGAATACTTGCCAATTTCTCTTAAAATATGTCTCTGCTTTTCGCTTGGATTAGTCAGAACAGTATGAAGCACAGTAGTAAAAGGAATGCTTAAGTTATAAATAAGATCCAAAAGGTACTCTCCACTTTCGCCCCCAAAAATTCCATACTCATGTTGTATTACCAAAAGGTCAATCTCAGAATTATTGAGGTACTTAGAAAGATCAAGGTAATCTTTCTTATTAAATTGATCTATCTCCTTTATTACTTTGTTATCGTAAATATAAGTGTCATCACTTATGGCTATAATTGAAGTATTAACAAAGGGATTATACAAAGGAGCTATTTTATCAATCTCCCTCACGAGATCCTCTGTAAAAGTAGCTAATCCACATGCTCTGGGAGGATAAGTGCTAAGAAATGCTACATTAATTCTCTCTATTTGCTGTTTTCTCATAGCCATCACCTCCCGTGAAGGTTTTTAAGGGAGTTGAAAATAGCCTTATTGGTGTGAAGACATTATGTTTTATTAATAGATATGATTATTTTATCTATATTAATTATACATATATAAGGGAAACTTGTCAAGTTAAGAATGGTAAAAAGGAGATGTAGAGAAGAAATTACTTTTGCGTCTTTAAGATGTAATCAATATAATCTAAAGCAAGAAGATAACTATAAACTCCAAAACCCGAGATTTGTCCTAAAGAAACAGGAGCTATAACTGACTTATGCCTAAATTCTTCCCGAGCATAAATGTTACTTATATGTACCTCTATAGTTGGCTTTTTAACCGCTGATATAGCGTCTCTTATGGCATAACTGTAATGAGTAAACGCTCCTGCATTTATGATAATATAATCAGATTTTGCTCCTATATCTTGAATCCAATCTACAATTTGACCTTCCCAGTTTGACTGAAGAATAGTTACATCAAAATCCTTTTCTTTAGCTTTTTCATATATCAGTCTATTAAGGTCCTCAAAGCCTATTTCCCCATATATATTAGGCTCTCTAACGCCAAGCAAGTTTAAATTAGGACCATGAATTACAAGAATTTTACATCTTGCCATAAAAATCTAATATCTCCCTTACAATTTGATAAGGAGTCTTACTATCTACATTTATCTTCAAAGTAGCGACCTCTTCATATAAAGGTTTCCTAGAAATCCATAAATTATAAAGTTCATCTTTACCCAAACTCATTAAAGGCCTTTTATCCTTTTCCTCTGTTCCTTCTAATCTATTCATAAAAACCTCAAAACTGCCATCTAAGAAAACAACAAAAGTCTTTTCCTTAAGAAGCTTTCTATTAATCTCTCTTTTAATTATGCCCCCTCCAGTAGAGATTACAATCTTGTTATGTTTTTCTATTAATTCCTTTAGATAAAAAGATTCCAAATTCCTAAAATGTTCTTCTCCGTAATCTGCAAAAATATCTTTTATACTTTTTCCCTCTTTTTTTTCAATATACTCATCAAGATCATAAAAAAAATAATTCAAAAAATTAGCCAATAATAGACCAATAGTTGTTTTACCACTTCCCATGAATCCTACAACGGATATTTTATCCCTTTTCATCTACCAATAAAATACATACCCCAGAGTATGAAAATACTCAAAAGAAAAAAAACTGCTACAATTGTAGCAACTATTCTAATTGTCCTTTCCTTCTTCTCCTTCTTAGATCTTGTTTTTGCCATCTCTACCCCTCCGAATTGTACCCTTCTTTTACATCATAACACTCATTGTAATGAGGACACTTAGAACAACAACCTACCTTATGATTTAGACATTCATTATAATATGGGCAATCTTCGCAACAAAACATAAAAACCTCCTTTTAATCCTCTACCGCATATAGAGGAGCGCTATCATAAGCTACTTTTTCTTCTCTTTCTATTAATTCTCTAATGTGTTTTGGAAGAGAAAACATCATCTTATGCGCTTCTCCATCATAAAACCTCAAATTTTCTAAACCTTTTGCTTTAATTAAATTATTTATATCCTCCTCACTGAAATTCTTTGGATCTATTTTATCACTTGCCCATATAAAACTCCAAATAAAGTCATAGGCTGGTACGTAAGCCTGATAGGATCTTACTATTTTAAATACCCTACGTAAAGTAGAACTCATTGCAGCATGAAAAAATATCTTAAGATGGTGAGTTGTACCTGCCTGCATTACAAATACTCCATCTTCTTTCAAATGCTCCTTTATAATATTATAAAACTCATAAGTGAACAATTTTACGGCAGGACTACCTTCCATAGGCTCTGATAAATCACTTATTATTACATCGTATTTTTCTTCAGCTCTTTCTACAAATTCCCTTGCATCAGTTATGTATAATTTTGTTCTTGGATCTTCAAAGGCTCCCTGATGCCATTCAGGAAGGTATTCCTTCGAGACTTCGACTACCTCACCATCTATATCCACCATTATAGCCTCTTCTACATCTTTATGCCGTAAAACCTCTCTTAATGTAGCTCCTTCTCCTCCTCCCATTATTAATACTTTTTTTCTATTAGAGTTATTCAACAATAAAGCAGGATGCACTAATGCCTCGTGATAAATAAACTCATCTTTCTCACTAGACTGAATTCTTCCATCTAACACGAGACATTTGCCATAAAAGCTACTCTCAATGACCTCTATCTTTTGAAATGGCGAAACACCAGTATAATAAAACCTGCTTACTCCATGCCAATGTATCTCACTAGGATGGTTTTTTTCAATAATCCAATAAGCATCCATTTTTATTTTTCCACCCTTCTCCAAAACTATTTATGCCAGTCAACCTACTGTCTCTTTTACCTCCTTCTTATTTTCCTCTGGCTTATAAGTAAAATTACCAGCTTCTATCGGTAGAATTCCTCTTTTTGCCTCAAAGGTAATAAACTGCTCAGCCTGTAAATAATTATTCAGGTATTCGAAAGCCTTCCAAGGATTTACATGGTCACCACAGGTAAAAAGATCGGCTGCTGCAAATCCATACTCTGGCCAAGTATGAATTGCAAGATGAGATTCAGATATTACTACTACACCACTCACTCCATAGGGACTAAATTTATGAAATACAACCTCTACTACCTCTGCGCCTGCTTCGATAGCAGCTTTAACCATAATCTCTTTAATCTTTTCTACATCATTTAAAATCTCCCTGTTGCAATTATACATCTCTGCTAAAATATGTCTCCCAAGAGACTTCCCTGTTATTTTCACCTTGGGTCCCGCCTCCTTCCATTTAAGATTTTTACGAATCAAATTTTATCACTAATATAACCTTTTGACAATAATTTTTCTGGAGAAAATAGACAGAAATTGCAATTTTTGAACAATTTTCTTAATATTACTCTATATTTTGCAGTATCTAAAAAATTTTTGCATTTTTTCTTTATTTTTTACCAAGATTAACTCTATATATCGGAGTATAGATGGGTCCCTCTGGAGTCAACTTACTTTCAAATAGTGTTATACTACTGACTAATACTACTTCTTTATCAAAAAGCAGATCCTTTAAAATTCTAACATCCCTATCCTTGACCCTACCAAGGGTCAGATGAGGTGAAAAAGGTCTATCTTCTTTCCTAAATCCCTTCTTTACTAGCCTTTTTTCAATAAAATCGAAAACCTTTTCTAAACCATCTAACCCCTCTTCTATTCCGATCCACAAAACTCTTGGACTTTTCAAGGAGGGAAAAGCTCCAAACCCCTCAAGAGAAATATAAAAAGGTTCGAAATAATATGAAGTTTCATCTAAGATACTTTTAATATCGTCAATTAGATTTTCTGGTGTTTCCCCGAGGAATTTAATGGTTAAGTGAAAATTTTCTCTCTCAACCCATTTAACATCTCCTAATACCGAATTTTTTAGTTCTTTTTGAAAACTTAAAATATGATCTTTGATGCTATCTTCAAGCTCGATAGCTATAAATAACCTTCTATAAGCTATGTTCTTCTCAGAAGATTTCTTTGCCATATTTATAGAAGTAATAAAAACCTGAATAAAGAGTAAGAACTAAAGATATCATTAGTAGTATATATTTAAAAGGTAAGTTCCACAAATATAACAAAATACTGAAATCTTGAAAAAAGGTCTTCAACTTACCTGATTTTAAAGCTGGAAGAACAATACCTTTTTGAACAAGAGAGAGCCTCAAACCAGTAACCATAAATTCTCTAAAAAGGATTAATATGACAATCCAAGGAGAGAAGTACTTTAACCATACAAAATAAACCAATATACCTAAAACAAGAATCTTGTCTGCAAGAGGATCAAGAAATTTACCTAAATCGGAGATTTTATTATATCTCCTTGCTATCTTTCCATCTAAATAATCGGTAAATACAGCAAGAATAAACAATATCCCAGATAAAAAGGCATTTACTTCTATGAGAATAACTATAGGAAATAACATAAAAATTCTTATAATTGTTAAAATGTTAGGCAAATTCATACTAACTCTCCCAAAAGGTCATAAGCTCTATATTTTTTTATTTTCACTCTAACTCTATCTCCTATACTTATAGATCTTGAGCCTTCCTTGGGTATCATTATTACCCCATCTACTTCAGGAGCCTCTCGCCAACTTCTACCTATAAAGTATTTACCTTTCTCATTTTCAATTATCACATCAAACTCTCTTCCTAAAAGTTTTGCATTCAGTTTTTTTGAGATCTCTTTCTGAGTACTCATCAATATATCGTATCTTCTTATTTTCTCGTCCTCATCTATTTGGCCATCAAAATTCTTAGATATAGTCCCTTCCTCATTATAATATGTAAAAGCCCCCAATCTATCAAAAGGATAAGCCTTTATAAAAGCTATAAGTTCTTCAAAATTTTCTTCCGTTTCTCCAGGAAAGCCAACCATTACAGTAGTTCTTATTACAGCATCTTCAAAATTCTCCCTTATCGTACTCCAAACCCTTATAATATCATCCTTTTTATAACTTCTATTCATCTTCTTTAATATCTCATCATTTACATGCTGAATAGGAATATCAAAATAAGGAACTACTTTCTCGGAAACTTTTATAAAATTAATAAGGTCTTTGGTTACACGAGAAGGGTAAGAATACAAAATTCTTACATAAAAATCTCCTTTTATATTCTCAATACTTTTCAATAAATCCACAAGAGCAGACTTTCCGTATAAATCTTCTCCATACCGAGTAGTATCTTGAGCAATAAGATTTATCTCTTTAACACCTTTTTGCACCAATATCTCTACTTCTTTTATAATATCATCTATGCTCCTACTTCTGAGTCTTCCACGAATAAATGGAATGGTACAATAACTACAAAAATTATTACACCCCTCAGAAATTTTTACATAAACCCAGAAATTAGGAGAAATTAAAACTCTGGGCATCTTATGTGTATACATAAAAGAAGAAGCAGGAGAAGAATGGATTTTTCTTTCTCCATTAGAGGTTATTAGAGAAACAAATTTATCATATTCTCCAGGTCCAATAAAAAGATCCACAAAAGGATATCTATCCTCTAACTCTTTCTCAAATCTTTCTACATAACAGCCTGTAACTACAATTTTCAAGTTTTTATTATTCTCCTTATACTCTTTCAAAAAATTAATATTCTCTTCTGCTTCTTGCCATGCTGGTTTTATAAAAGCACAAGTATTCACTAGCACAAGATCTGCCTCTCCAAGATAAGGAGTAAAAGTATAACCAAGCTCTTTTAAAAATCCCATAAGAATTTCCGTATCAACTTGATTCTTTGAACATCCAAGATGTATAATTCCAGCTTTTTTCATGGCACTCTAAGTTTTACAACTTCTCCCTTCTTACCCAAAGTTCCTATATTCTTATCGTTATAATATATCTCAAGCCCACCCGCATTTCCTATATGAAAGTAAAGAGAGGTATAAGTCCAAGTTATAGTATCTCCTCTTTTTAAAATACCTTCATAAATAGTTTTATCTTCGTAGTTAACTCTGAGCCAAACCCTATCTAAGGCTACAACTTTTATAGTATTAGTGAAAGTGTTTGTATTAGTAACGCTAACTTCATTACCAATTTCATCAACCTTACTACTCTCAATAGTCTTAGTATAACTTTCTGGTATATTTATCTCATAAGACGTTATATCTCTGTTTTTAAAATTATTACTCATAACTTCTTTATTATTCAATTTTACTGTTAAAAATACTGTTAGAAATATGATGGATATTACTAGGAAATAAGCTATGTATTTCAAAGAACTCTTTTTAGGCTTAACAAGCTCAGGTGAGCTTTCTTCCTTTTCTAACTGATACTGGGTATTATAAGTCTTAATTATCTCTTCTTCATTAAGACCAAGAAAATTAGAATATTTCCTTAAAATGCCTCTTTTATAAACCTCAGCAAGATTTACCTTATCATATTCATCATCTTCTAAGTGCTTGAGATACCTATAACTTATCTTTAAAAGATTTGCTACCTCTCTTAAAGATAAGCCTTTTTTTTCCCTTTCTTCTCTTAAAATCTCTCCTAAGCTTTTAGACTCTCTAACCATCTTATCTCATCATCTCTTAAAAATCTGATCTCTCCCGGTTTTAAATCACCTAATTTTATCTTTCCTATCTGTACCCTCTTAAGATTCAAAACCTTGTAATTAAAAAGAGCTAACATCCTTCTTATTTGTCTTTTCCATCCTTGATATAAGGTAATTTTTAAAAGAGATATATTTTTTCTTCTATTTTCCCAAATAATTTCAAATCCTGCAGGAAGAGTCCGTCCTTCCTCTAAAATAACACCTTCTCTAAGTTTTTTCAACTCCTCTTCCTTAGGTATGCCATCAATTAATACTTCATATACTTTTGGAATTTTATACCTTGGATGGATAAGTACATTAGCTATCTCGCCATCATTAGTACATAATAAAAGTCCCTCACTATCAAAATCCAACCTTCCCACAGGATAAACCCTAAAAGGGACTTTATCTCTTAAAAGATCTTTTATAGTTCTTCTTCCAAAGGGATCATATAAAGAAGATATATAACCTACAGGCTTGTATAAAGCAATATATATCTTCTTATCAGGTTTAACTATTTTGTTATCTATCTCTACTATATCTTTTTCTGGATCAATCTTAACCCCAAGGGTTCTAATTACTTCTCCGTTTACCTTCACTCTGCCCTCTAAAATAAGTTTTTCTGCCTTTCTTCTTGATGTAACCCCAGCCTTAGCTATAAACTTTTGAAGCCTCTCCATCATTTTTTTAGCTCTTCTTCATCCTCTATAGTGAAATATCTATAAAATTCATCACCAATACCGTATAAAAATGGTCTTCCTATGGTTTCTTTTCTGCCTACAATCTTTATCAATTTCTTCTCTAAGAGAGTACTCAGGACACTATCTACTTTTGCTCCTCTTATAGTTTCTATCTCCACCTTAGTAATGGGCTGATGATAATAAACTATGGCAAGAGTCTCGAGAGCAGCTTTAGATAATCTTTCTCTTTTTCTCGAAGCATATCTCCATAAAACTGGTGCTACCTCAGGAGATGTTGCAAAGTCATAAGCACCATTTATTTTATAGAGATTAATACCTCGATTTTCATATTCCTCTTTTAACTCCTTTAAAACTTCCTCTACCTCATCTACGCTCATCTCTAATAATTTTGCGATTTCCTCAGGATAAAGAGGCTTTTCGGCAATAAATATTAACGCTTCTATTTGTTTCTTAGCTATTAGCCTTATCTCTCTCATAAGTTTTCACCTTGAAGTATATATCTCCTAGGAACTCCTTTTGTTGTAAGATAACTTCATTTTTATTACTCATATCACACAAAACAAGAAAGTAACATATTGCTTCCAGTATGGTTTTTCTTTTAATGAGTTCTGAAAAGCTACCTTCTCTCTTGCTCAAAATCTCTTTATATTTTCCCTCAAAATCAAATTCATAATCGTCCTCAAGATAAGAAAGATCTAAAATAAGGCTATTTTTTCTTTCTAAGAACAGAAGATAAATCTCAGCTATATTTAGTTTTTTCTCAGGGATAAGCTCAATCTCGTCTTTTCTTTCTCTTCTAAATATTAACAAGCTCCTCTCTTCTTTTTCTCTCAAATATTCCGCCACATTTCTCCAAGAATCATCGTAAAAATATAATTCTTCTTCTACCTTTTTTGGTTCTATGTCAACCTCTTTATTAAATACCTTCCTAATTTTTCCTTCTATAAGATCTACAGTTACATCTAAAAAAGATGTTGTTAATTCAAGATCTTTCCATTTCTCTTCTCCTAGAGAAGAATACTGTTCAACAAGATCTTTCAAAGGAAAAACAGATATATCGATCTCCTTCTGTAACAACTCCTTTATTGTAAGAAAGGGATTTACTATCATACTATTTTTATCTTCATAGCCTCCCTAACAAGCTCCATAGTTTTTTGAGCCTCTTCTCTCGCCTTTTTGTTTCCTTCAACAAGGATACTCCAAGTAAGATCTCGATCTTTTGAGTAAATCTTCCTTTTCTCCCTTATAGGTGCTAAAAACTGATTTAATTTCTCTGCAAGCTTCATCTTGCACTCAACACAGCCTATTTGAGCATTTCTACATGCATAATCAATTTCTGAAACCTCTTCCTTGTTAAAAATCTTGTGATAAGCAAACACTGTACATACCTCAGGATGCCCTGGGTCACTTCTTCTTATCCTTGCAGGATCAGTAATCATACTCCTTACTAATTTTTTCAATTCCTCTTCTTCTGTATCAAGGGGGATAGTATTTCCATAGCTTTTCGACATCTTCCTCCCATCAATTCCTACAAGCTCTGGTACCTCTGAAAGCTTTGCCTGAGGTTCAGGAAATATAGGTGAATAGAAATAATTAAATCTTCTTGCTATTTCTCTAGTAAGCTCCAAATGGGGAAGTTGATCTTCACCTACAGGAACCGTATCTGCCCTATAAATTAATATATCTGCTGCCTGAAGTACAGGATATCCTAAAAATCCATAAGTCATGAGATCTCTTCCTTCAATCTCACGAAGTTGTTCCTTATAGGTGGGGTTTCTTTCAAGCCAGGGAAGAGGAACTATCATGGAAAACAGCAAAAAAAGTTCAGCATGTTCTAATATATCAGATTGTCTAAATATCACAGATTTTTTAGGATCTATACCTACAGCCAGCCAATCACAAATCATATTAAATACATTCTCAACTACTTCTTCGGTCTCACGATAATGAGTGGTCAAAGCATGCCAATCAGCAATCTCAAAAAAACACTCGTAAGTATCTTGAAGCTCTACCCAATTTTTTAATACTCCTAAAAGGTGTCCTAAATGAAGTTTTCCTGTGGGCCTCATTCCACTAAGTATTCTTCCTGTCTTCATTCATCTAAAACCTCCTAACTTATTAGGATCATTTTAACCCTAAAAGATATAAGAATAAGTTCAGAAAAGGACTTATTATTATATATAATCCATTAGTTAATATCAAAACCATAAGTATTAGTACACCATAAAGACTTATAGATTGATAATACCTCCTGTATTTATAAGGAAGAATAGACTCTAATATATGAGAGCCGTCAAGAGGTGGAATAGGAATTAGATTAAATATTCCCAAAAATACATTTAGAATAGCAAGCTCTATACAAAACCTTATAAAACCTAACGGGAGTGGTAAATCAATTCTCCAAAAGATACTTACCAAGAAGGCAAGAATAAAATTAGCAAGAGGTCCCGCAAGAGAAACCAATATGATACTTTTTTCTCCTCTCCTTAGATTATTAAAATTAACAGGAACAGGCTTTGCCCATCCAAACCTAAAAAAGAGAAGCATTAAAAATCCTATGGGATCAATATGAGCTAAAGGATTTAGAGTTAACCTTCCTGAAAGTCTCGGAGTAATGTCACCCTCAATCTCCGCCATCTTACCATGGGCAAACTCATGAACAGTTATAGCAATTAATATGGCAACTATTCTCCATAAATAAGTAACTATATCGCTAAATTCCATTCTTTCCTCCTAATTTTATGAAATAATATCTAAAACTATAGGAAGAGGATCTTTCTTTTTATTCCCTATCTTTATTGCCTCTTTAAAAATTTCTTGAGCTTTCTTTAGCCTTTCAACTTCATTAGCATAAAAGGTTACAATAGGCTCGTTCTTTTCTATCTTATCCCCAACCTTCTTATAAAGCCTTATTCCTACTGATAAATCAATTTTATCCTCTTTTTTATCTCTTCCAGCACCAAGAGCCATAACACTTAATGCTACTTTATGAGCATCTATATCTTCTACATATCCTCCCTCAAGAGAGTATATCTCTTTTTGAACCTTAGCATTTAGTAGAGGACTATAATCATCTATTATTTTTACGTCTCCACCTTGAGCTTTGACCATTTCTCTAAACTTCAACAAAGCCTTCCCGCTATTTAAATGTTCTAAAATTTTATCCTTAGCCTCATCCTCATTTTTGTAATCTCCTATCAATTTTAAAGTCTCCACTCCAAGGGTAACTATAAGTTCCTTTAAATCTTTAGGACCTCCTCCCTTAAGAGTTTCAATAGCCTCCACAATCTCAAGAGAATTCCCAACAGCAAAACCTAAAGGCTGATCCATCTGAGAAAGTACTGCTACAATCCTTTTGCCAAAACCCTTTCCAATTCCCACCATTATCTTAGCAAGTTCTCTTGCGGAATTTATATCCTTTATAAAAGCTCCTTTTCCAACCTTAACGTCAAGAATTATTACATCAGATCCACTTGCAATCTTTTTGCTCATAACACTACTTGCTATCAGTGGTATAGAATCTACAGTTCCCGTAACATCTCTCAATGCATATATCTTTTTATCCGCAGGAACCAAATCTTCTGTTTGCCCCACAATAGCAATGCCTATCTCCTTAACCTGTTTTATAAATTCTTCATCTTTCATGCTCGTTTTAAAACCTGGAATAGATTCAAGTTTATCTATGGTCCCCCCTGTATGTCCTAAACTCCTACCAGACATCTTTGCCACAGGATATCCCATAGAAGCAATCAATGGAGCAAAAACCAATGTAGTTTTATCTCCTACTCCACCAGTACTGTGCTTATCTACCTTTATTCCAGGAATACCAGATAAATCTAATACCTTACCAGAATAGGCCATTTTTCTCGTTAAATTGATGGTTTCTTCCAAATTCATGCCCCTGAAGTAAATAGCCATCAAAAGAGCAGACATCTGATAATCTGGTATGTCTCCCTTAACATAACCGTCTACTATAAAACTAATTTCTTCCTCACTTAGAGCCTCACCATTTCTTTTCTTAATAATGATATCTACCATTCTCATACTTATTTCCACCCTTCTTCTATTGTACTTAAAAAACTTTCTCCATGAAGATCATTTTTCACATTAAAGAAATCTGCAAGAGTCTTACCAAGATCAGAAAAGGTACTCCTAATACCTAAAGGAAAAGTACGCTTAAAATTAGGAGAATAAATAAGTAAAGGAACATATTCTCTTGAATGATCTGTACTTGGAGTTGTAGGATCATTTCCATGATCAGCTGTTATTATCAATAAGTCAAAGTCTGAAAGAAGTTTCATTATATCGGGAAGTGCGTCATCAAAATCTTTTAAGGCTTTTCCCATTCCCTCAGGATCATTTCTATGTCCATATAACATGTCAAAATCTACCAAATTTACAAATATTAATCCTTCTCTTAACTTATTCCATGCTTCAAAGATATTTTTTATTCCCTCGCTATTATTATCTTGATGCAAAGATAAAGTTAAACCTCTTCCTGCGAAAAGATCCTCTATTTTTCCTACCCCTATCACATCATAATTATTTTCCTTTAAATAATCCAATAAAGTCGCCTTGAAGGGAGGTAAAGAAAAATCTTTTCTTCTTGGCGTCCTATAAAAATTTCCAGGGGAGCCTGTAAAAGGTCTTGCAATAACCCTTGCTACAGCATGCTCTCCTTGGAGTATATTCCTTGCAATCTCACACATCCTATAGAGTTCCTCTACAGGGATAACCTCTTCATGGGCAGCTATCTGGAAAACACTATCAGCCGAAGTATAGACAATAGGATACCCTGTCTTCATATGATATTCGCCAAGCTCTTTTATGATCTCTGTCCCTGATGCAGGCTTATTCCCAATCACTTTTCTTCCTATGGCTTTTTCAAAAGCCTCTATTACCTCTTTAGGAAAGCCATTAGGATAAACTGGAAAGGGTCTGTCAAGAATTAAGCCTGCAATCTCCCAATGTCCTGTAGTAGAATCTTTCCCAGGAGAAGCCTCAGCCATTTTACCATAAAAGGCTATTGGATTATCCTCTTTAGGAGTTCCAGGAATCTCTTCAATATTAGAAAGTCCCATTTTACCCATGTTAGGTAAACTAAGTCCACCCAAAGCCTTTGCAGTGTTTACCAAAGTATTGCTTCCTTCATCGTTATACTTCGCAGCATCTGGAAGTTCGCCTATTCCAACTCCATCCAAAACAATTAAAATAGCTCTTTTCATTTAGTATTCCTCCTCATTAAAGGATGCGCCCTCTGATAGACTTCATGAAGTTTGCTAGAAACAATGTGAGTATAAATCTGAGTTGTAGCAATATCCGAATGGCCTAATAATTCTTGTACAATACGTATATCTGCCCCATTAGAAAGAAGATGAGTCGCAAAAGAATGTCTAAAAGTATGCGGACTAACCTTCTTAGGAAGACCTAAAATCTTAGAGTAGGCTTTTATAATAAACCATACACCCTGTCTTGTTATCCTCTCACCCTTTTTGTTCAAGAATAGTGCTTCTTTATCCTTTGGATTAAATAAATGCCTTACAGAGAGATATCTTTTAAGACTTTCTACAGCATAATCTCCTAAAGGAACAATTCTTTCTTTTTCTCCTTTTCCAAAACATCTAACATACTTCTCTTCTAAATCTACATTCTGAATATTTAAATTAACAAGTTCTGAAACTCTAATACCTGTTGCATAAAAAGTTTCGAGAATTGCCATATTTCTAATACCAAGAGGAGATAAGGGATCAGGGATTTTCAAGAAACTCTCTATTTCTTTAGGATCAAGAACCTCCGGAAGATACATAGGAATTTTAGGAATTAGCATAAAGTTACTATAATTTTTATTTATATAACCCTCTCTCAGGAGGAATTTTATAAAACTTCTTATAGAGGATATCTTTCTTGCAATAGACTTTATCTTGTATTTTTTATATAAAGCTACCAAATACCTCTGCCATTCTTCCCTCTTTAAATTTTTAATGTTTATACCTTCTTTCTGAAGGAAATTTATAAAATCCTCTAAATCTCTCCTATAGCTATCAATAGTAGCCGATGACATGTTCTTCTCAAACTTTAAATAAAATAAGAAATCTTCTAATTTATCCTTCATGGCTCTCCCTTATCTTATACAGAATAATCCCCAAAGCTACAGAAACATTTAAAGACTCTACTTTACCATAAGAAGGTATCTTTACAAGCAAATCACAAGATTCTTTAACAATCCGATGTAATCCTTCATCCTCACTCCCTACAACAAGAGCAAGAGGAAATCTATAATTTACTTGGTTATATAAGTTCTCCGTATCAAGATCTGCACCTACTATAAACCATCCCTTTTTCTTTAACTCTCTCAAAAAATTCGCTATATTAGAAACCCTTACCACAGGGATATAGGAAAGAGCACCAGCTGAAGCCTTAAAAGAAGCAGAAGTCACTCCTGCACTTCTTGCTTTAGGTATTACTATCGCTGAAGCTCCAGCAAACTCAGAAGTCCTTGCTATAGCCCCTAAATTATGTGGATCTTGAATATGATCTAATACCACAATTACACTCTTGTTATTTAAAGTCTTCTCTATGTCTTCCCATTCTCTGTAAGGAACAGAGGAAATTATTGCAAGAACCCCTTGAGAATTTCCTCCTACCATCTTTTCTATAACACTTCTTTCCACATACTTGATAGGTACACCTTTTTCTTTTGCCAAATTTAATATTTCATTGAATTTATTATCAAAATGAATACCTTTTGCAATATATATTTTGTTTAAAGGAATGTTGCTCTTCAAAGCCTCTAATACAGCATTTTTTCCATAAATCTTATCTTCCATCTTCTTCTCCTTTCCTTATTGAAAACTTACAAGAGCCACAGCAAAAACTGCTATACCTTCTCCTCTTCCAATAAATCCCAATTTCTCATTTGTTGTTGCCTTTATATTTAAAGAACTCTCTGGAATTTCTAAGATTGAAGACAAATTTTTAATAATCTTATCCCTAAATGGTAAAATCTTAGGTTCTTCAGCGATAATAATAGAATCAATATTAATTATATTTACTCCCTTTTCTTCTAATAAATCTTTTACCCTTTTAAGAATTACCACACTAGATATACCCTCCATACTCTTATCATCGTTAGGAAAGAAATACCCTATATCAGGAAGAGCGGACGCCCCTAACAAGGCATCCGCAATAGCATGTATCAAAACATCCCCATCTGAATGACCTTTCAAGCCCTTCTGAAAAGGTATCTTTACACCTCCCAAAAAAAGATCTCTTCCTTCTTGAAATGGATGTACATCGTAACCTAAACCAACTCTGATTTTGAAAGAATTCCCTCCATCCATAATAAGTCATCCTTAGTAGTAATTTTTATATTAAAAGGCTCACCTTCTATCACATAAACAGGAATACCTAATCTCTCTACTAAAGAAGCATCATCAGTTCCTACAAAATTTTCTTCCCTTGCTTTCTTATGAGCCTCTTTAATTATCTCAAAAGGAAACATTTGTGGGGTTTGAATAATCCATAGTTTACTTCTATCTAAGGTTTCCATAATCCTTTTGGTAGTATTATCTACAACCTTTATAGTATCTTTTACAGGAATACCCAAAATGGCAGAAAGACTATTCTCAGTACAAAATTTTATAAGCTCTTCTATTTTTTTGATCGATACAAAAGGCCTTGCAGCATCATGAATAAGAACATAATCGCAGTGAAAATCAACCGATTTTAATGCATTATATACAGAATCTTGTCTTTCCTCTCCCCCTAAAACTAGTTTATAAACTTTTTCCAATTTCCAGTCTTTTATCTTTTCTTTGTAATACTCCAACATTTCATTCCTTACCACAAGAATTATTTTCTCTATGTCTTTTATATCATGCAATTTTCTTATTGAGTAATACACTATAGGCATACCTTTTATATTAATTAGAAGTTTATCTTCTCCAAACCTTTTACTCTTGCCTGCTGCTACAACAATCCCTACTATCTTTTCCAATGCTCTTTCTCCTCTCTTATCCTACCAAAAATGAGTCTCCCTGCAGCTGTCTGAAAAACACTAGTAACAGTAACTTTAACAGTCTGACCAATATATTTCTTACCATTTTCCACTACCACCATAGTACCATCTTCTAAATAACCCACTCCTTGTCCAGGCTCTTTTCCTTCTTTTATTATACTTATCACTATTTCCTCTCCAGGCAGATAAATAGGCTTCAAAGCATTTGCCAGTTCATTAATATTTAAAACTGTTATACCTTCAATCTTTGCAAGCTTATTTAAACCGTAATCATTAGTGATAATCTTACCACCCAGAGTCTTAGCAAGCTTAACCAATTTACTATCAACACTTTGCACCTTAGGAAAATCTATATCCACAATAATCACTTGACTACCAAGTTCTCTCCTTATCTGACTTAGATTATCAAGACCAAACCTACCTCTATTCTTCTTAAGAGATTCTGAGGAATCAGCAAGCTGTTGGAGCTCTTTGAGAACAAAACGAGGAATAATAATTTTTCCCTCTATAAAATTGGTCTTTAAAACATCCACAATTCTTCCATCTATAATGACACTTGTATCTAGTATTTTCACATAAGGAAAATTTACCAAATCAAAAAACCTAACCTTTCTTGCAAAGCTGATATAAACAATTAATACCAAAAGAGAAAAAACGAAATTAAATATATACCATAAATTTTTGACATTAGAATAAAAAAGATAAGAAGACAAAATAAAATCCCCTAAAAAAGGAATAAAAGTTACAATTAATAACAATTTCCAATTTTTTCTCATGAATTTTCAGTCCCCCATAATAATGTAATTAAAAAATAAATCCCCTTAAATCAAAACTTAAAAAGATGAAAGTCTTTGTAATCTAGTCAAAGCTTCTCTAATCTTTTTAGCTCTCACCTCCCCAACCCCTTCAATATTATCCAGATCCTCAAAACTACTCTCCATGATCTTTGATAGATCACCAAAGTAATTAACAATCTTTTCAATAACACTTGAAGGTATGGAAGTAATTCTGTTCAAGATTCTATAGCCCTTCGGTATTACAGTAATTTCCATATCTACTTCTTCCTTCCTATATCCTAATATTTCCCCAGCTATATATGAAAACTCTTGAAAATTTCCTTTAAAATTAATAATCAATTCTTTTAAAATATCTTCAGGATCCTTATTCTTCCTCGAGTAGTCCTTTATCACAAGAATAGTGTCTTCCTTTACCCCGGTAAGCAGAGCCTCAAGCTGAATTTCTATAAGCCTTCCCTCTGTACCAAGCTCAATTAAATAGTTTTCTACCTCTTTTCCTATAGTAAATAACATACAAGCTCTGTGTAAAAAAGACAAAACCTCATATATATTAGCTTGGTTCTCTAACTCCAAAGAATTAAGCCTATTTAAAAGATCATCATAAATATTTCTATACCTTTCCATAGTTTGAAGAGCTTGAGAGGCTTTAGTTAATATCTCCTCCACATCCCTTAAGACATATTTCCAATCATTTTGGAACAAAGTTATAGTATCTTTTCTCTGAGAAACACTAATAACTAAGCAACCAGTTTGCTTAGCAACCCTTTCAGCAGTGGCATGTCGTGCTCCAGTTTCAGAGGAAAAAATATTAGGATCTGGAAGCAATATCACATTAGCAAAAAGAATCTTTTTCCCATCCCTTGAAAGTAGAATAGCTCCATCCATCTTTGATAGTTCGTACAATCTATTAGGAGTAAAGTCTATATCTAAAGGGAATCCTCCGTTCATAAGAGGTTTGAGTTTTTCTATCTCTCCTACCACAATTAATGCTCCTGTCTTAGCCTTTACTATTTGCTCAAGACTCTCTCTCAAAGGAGTACCTGGAGCTACAAATCTTAAAGCCTGCAATGCAAATTTTTTTAATTCCGCCATTCTTCCCCCCAAACTAGTTTTATTCCCTCTTCAATATCCGAAACAGGTAATATATTCATATTATACTCATTTAGTTTAATTTTTTTGTCCTTAGGAATCAATGCTTTAATAAAGCCAAATTTCCTTGCCTCTTTTAATCGTCTTTCTATGTGAGGAACTGTTCTAACCTCCCCCCCAAGACCTATTTCCCCCACAGCAATCATATCCGAAGGAAAAGGCTTATCCATCAATGCAGAAAGAAGAGCAAAAGCAAGTCCTAAATCTACTGCAGGCTCATTAATCTTTATTCCACCTACTACATTTACAAACACATCTTTATCGGAAAAATTAGTACGAAGCTTTTTCTCAAGAATTGCTAACAAAAGAACTAACTTATTAAAATCCACCCCTGAAGCTATTCTTCTTGGATAAGAGGTATTTGTTTTACTTACAAGGGCTTGTAACTCTATCAACAAGGGTTTTGTTCCTTCCATAACAGGAACAATAATAGAACCAGCCACATTAATATTTCTATTTTCAATCATCTTCGCTGAGATATCTTCCACTTCAAAAAGGCCACTTTCTTTCATCTCATAAAGTATAAAATCATTAGTGGGTCCGAATCTATTTTTAACTACTCGTAACACCCTCAAGTCATGATATCTCTCTCCCTCGAGATACAAAACCACATCAACTAAATGCTCTAATATTTTGGGCCCTGCTATATCACCCTCTTTAGTTACATGACCAACTAATATAACAGCCACATTATTTTTTTTAGCAAAATCCACCAGCTTCGAGGTACATTCTCTCACCTGTACCACATTTCCGGGAGAAGTGGGAAACTCTGAGGAATAAATCGTCTGAATAGAATCTACAATTATTAGTGAATAATTAAATTTTTCAAGTTCTGGCAGAATATTTTCTATGTCTCTTTCAGAGACAAAATCAATATCCAATCTGTCTTTTGAGGTTAATCTTTTTAACCTTAAACCAACTTGAGATAAGGATTCCTCTGCTGAAATATATAAAACTCTCGAGCTTTCTTTACTAAGAGATATGGCAAGCTGTAACAACAATGTAGATTTACCAATTCCAGGCTCCCCTGCTAAAAGTGTTACTGATCCCTCTACAATTCCCCCTCCAATAATATAATCAAAACCTGTCAGGCCAGTCTTTAGCCTGACAGGTTCGTAATTTAGAATCTGATCTAATCTATATACTTCTAACTCTTCTTTGTTTACTCTTTTATCTACTTTACCTTTATCCTCAACAATTTCGATAAAGGAATTCCAACTTTGACAGTTAGGACATCTGCCAAGCCATCTTACACTCTCATATCCACATACCTGACATACAAACTTACTCTTTACTTTAGACATTTAAAGACTATGAAGGCTCTTTTGCAAAAGCCAACTTTCTAAAAACTATATTTCCTTTCTTATCAAGTTCTGCTTTTATAACATCTCCTTCTTTGAACTCTCCTTGAAGTATAAATTCTGCCAAAGGATCTTCCATATAGTATTGAATTGTCCTCTTTAGAGGTCTTGCACCATATTGAGGATCATAACCCTTCTCAAGCAAGAACTCTTTGACCTCGTCACTTATTTCTAAATCTAATCTCTTCTCTCTCAATCTCTCTCTAACTGGTTTTAACAGTAGCTCTAAAATCTGCTTTAGATCATCTTTAGTAAGTGGCCTGAAGAACACGATCTCATCAAGCCTATTCAGAAATTCTGGCCTGAAGTATTTCTTCATCTCACTCAAAATCAATTCTTTTATCTTATCAAAAGACTTCTCCCTGTCTTCTTTGGAAGCAAAACCTATACTTGCCTCTTGCTTAAAGTATTCTGCACCAAAATTAGAAGTCATTATTAGTATGGTATTTTTGAAGCTTACCCTTCTACCATGACCATCTGTAAGTTGACCTTCATCCATTATTTGCAAAAGAATATTGAAAACATCACTATGAGCTTTTTCTATCTCATCTAAGAGAATAACCGAATAAGGTCTTCTATGAACCTTTTCAGTAAGTTGACCACCCTCCTCATATCCTACATATCCTGGAGGAGCACCAATTAATCTTGAGACTGTATGTTTCTCCATAAATTCTGACATATCGAATCTAATCAGAGCATTTTCATTCCCAAAGAGATACTCTGCAAGAGCTCTTGCAAGCTCGGTCTTACCAACACCCGTTGGGCCTAAAAACATGAATACCCCTATAGGTCTTCTAGGATCTTTTAATCCAGATCTTGATCTTCTTATAGCTCTAGATACTACTCTTACAGCCTCATCTTGAGAAATAATCCTTTTATGAAGCTCTTCTTCCATTCTTAACAATCTTTCTCTTTCTTCAATGAGAAGCTGAGCTACAGGTATTCCAGTCCAAGTCGCTACAACCTGAGCCACATCCTCTGGAGTTACCACTCCAAAGTTAGAAGGAGCAGTTGTATCTATGAAATTTCTAAGATATTCTTCAATCTTTCTTTCTTCATCTCTCAATTGAGCTGCTCTTTCAAAGGCCTGATTTCTTATAGCAATTTCTTTTTGCTCTCTTATTCTCGCCAATTCAAGTTCTAAATTACTCTGAGCTGTATTCTTTTGCTTTCTTAATCTTACCCTTGCAGAAGCTTCATCTATCACATCTATTGCCTTATCAGGCAAGAATCTATCAGTTATATATCTCACTGATAATTTGACCGCTTCTTCTATAGCCTCATCGGTAATTTTTACCCTATGATAATTTTCATATCTCTCTTTCAACCCTTTTAATATCTGAATAGTTTCTTCGGGAGTTGGCTCATCAACCATTATAGGCTGGAATCTTCTCTCTAAAGCACCATCTTTTTCAATATACTTTCTATATTCAGAAGGAGTAGTAGCACCTATTAGCTGTATCTCCCCCTTTGCTAAGGAGGGCTTCAAAATATTTGCTGCATCAACCGCTCCTTCTGCTGCTCCTGCTCCTACCAGAGTATGAATCTCATCTATAAATAGAATGACATCCTTTGCCATTTTAACTTCTTCGATAATTCTCTGCATTCTTTCTTCAAACTCACCTCTATACTTCGTACCAGCCACAATGCTTCCCATATCAATAGCAACTATCCTCTTGTTTAACAAGGTATCAGGGACATCCCCTTCCACTATCTTTTGGGCAAGCCCTTCTACTATAGCTGTCTTACCAACTCCAGGTTCGCCCACTAGAACAGGATTATTTTTAGTTCTTCTACTAAGAATTTGAATTATTCTTTCTAATTCTTTCTCTCTCCCAATAATAGGATCTAATTTCCCTTGTCTTGCAAGTTGAGTTAGATCTCTACCAAACTCGTCTAAGGTTGCTGTAACTGTGCGCTTCTTCTTTAAAGAATTATTGGTAGAAGTATTCATTTGTTGTCTACCTCTTATCTTAGTCGGATCTATAGGTTCGCCAAGAAGTTTCAATATCTCTATAGTAACATCCTCCAACCTTACTCCCATTCCCTCCAAAACATGAGCTGCTACACCTTCACCTTCTTTTAATAAACCAAGAAGCAAATGCTCAGTTCCAATATAGTTATGATTAAGTTCTTGGGCAGATTCGGAAGCATATTCCAATACCTTCTTTGCTCTCGAAGTGAAGGGAAGTGCTCCATAGGAGGTACCATCTCCACGTCCTATTAATCTTTCTATCTCATTCCTAAGATGATTTAGATCAAGACCTAGATTTATAAGAACTTGAGCAGCTATACCTCCTTCCTCACGAATCAACCCTAAGAGAATATGCTCTGTTCCTACTGTAGAATAGTTAAGTCTACGTGCCTCCTCCTGTGCTAAGAGTAGTACTCTGTATGCTCTTTGTGTTAGTTTATCCATCATTTCTCATGCACCTCCTTAAATGACACCTCCCTGATTTATTTTATAATTTTTAAGAAAGACACGCAACAAATCCGCCCTCACCCCATCCCTCTCCTCTGGGTCCATTCCCCTCCCATATTTTGTTTGTAAGTGCCCTGGTAATATCAGGATCATGAGAAGATCTAATACTTTCATAGAAATATCCAACATTTTGAAATATATTCCAAATCTCAAGTCTGATAATAAATTTATCGCCTCAAGACTATTTAAATATCGTGCATTACTCAATATTCCATATGCCCTTGCAACTATATCCTCTACATACCTCCTTTTTTCCCTAAATAAAAACTCTCTCACAATCACCTCTTCATCTATTATCTTCCTTGCTACCTTTTCCATCTTTTCAATTAATTCTTCCTCAGCAATTCCTAAAGAAGACCTACTAGTAATTTGATAAAATCCTGCAATAGGTTTACTTCTTTCTCCATAGATACCTCTTATAAGAATCTTATTAGATCTAAGCTTTTTGAGAAAATCTTTTATTTTACCAGAATAAGTTAAAGCTGGAAGATGAACGACAAAAGAAATTCTAACACCACAACCTAAGTTGGTTATACATGAGGTCAAATAACCAAACTTATCATCAAAGGCAAACTTAAAATAATCAGAAAAAATTTCCTCCAATGAAAGTAATTTTTTCCAACTTTCCTTTAACTCCAATCCACTACTTAATACCTGTAACCTAAAGTGATCCTCCTCATTTATCATTACACTAAGTTTACCACTTTTATCTACTAAAAGTCCAGCCCCTCTAATATTCTCCAAATGATCACTACTTATCAAATGTTTTTCAACTAGGGCATCAAGTACAATATTTGGTAACTTTTCTAATTTTAAAAAATCATATTCACTAAATCTTGTTTCATTTTTATAAACCCATTCTACTTTGTTAAGGATTCTTTTTCTCTGAGACTCTAATAATTGGGATGGAAAAACGAAATCCTCTAAATTCCTTGCAATTCTTATCCTTGTACTTACCACCACTTCTCTATTATTGTCTTTATCTTCTCCTAACCACTTGAGATATTTATAATAAAATTCTCTCATCCACCCCTCGTATCTATATTTTTAAGAAGATCTCTCAATTTTGCTGCCTTTTCATAATCCTCTTCCTCTATAGCTTTAGAGAGCTCAATTTTATATTTCAATATTTTATCAATTCTAAATTCTTTCTTAGCAGGAATTTTACCTTTATGGATTTTATTTCCATGATACTGGTATACCATTTTTTCTATCTCATCTCTAAAATAGGCATAACAATAGCTGCACCCCAACATACCAGTCTCTTTAATTTCTTCTAAAGATCTATTACATTTTGGACACTTTTTAGCTTTTTCTTCTTTCATAATATAAGTACCCTTAAATATATCCTTTATAACCTGTTTAAGACAACTTTCACAGATCGAATATTTTCTTCTTCCTTTTTCATCATCTATCTCCAAAATATATGTAGCCTCATTCTGATTGCAAAAATCACACTTCATCCCTAACCTGAGCACCTCTTTAAGAAATACTCATGTATTCTAGGATCATCCGTAAGTTCGGGATGAAAAGTCAGACCCAATATGTTGTTCTCCTCTACAAATATAGGCCTATCATTAAAGGTTGCATGTACTTTCACGTTTCGACCTATTTCAACTATTTGGGGAGCCCTAATAAATATACATTCATATTCTCTATCACCAATTACTGGAATCTTTACATAAGTAGAGAAACTCTCTCTTTGCCTACCATAAGCATTACGAGAAACAGTTATATCTAAAACCTTGAGAGTTTTTTGGTCAGGATGATTTTCTATTCTACTGGAAAGTAGAATCAAACCAGCACAAGTTCCCATAGCTGGTAAACCATTAACTAATTTTTCTCTAAGAGCATCAAATAATAGACGATTTTCCAAAATAGTAAAGAAGGTAGTACTTTCTCCTCCAGGAAGTATTATTCCATCAATAATTTCCAGATGTTCGGGTTTTTTAACAAGAACCGTTTCAACCCCTAATCTTTCCAACATATTTTTGTGCTCTACTATAGATCCCTGTATAGCAAGTATCCCTATTTTCATTTTTACCAACCTCTTACCTGTAATAATTCGGTTTCAGAAAGTTTTCTCACATCAATACCTGGCATAGGCTCCCCTAGATCCTCCGAGATCTCGGCCAAGACATAAGGATCATCATAATAAGTCACAGCAAGAACTATAGCTCTTGCCCTCTTCCTAGGATCCTTAGACTTAAATATTCCAGAACCTACAAACACACCATCAGCACCAAGATGCATCATCAAAGCAGCATCAGCAGGAGTAGCAATACCACCAGCAGCAAAATTCACTACAGGAAGTCTTCCCAATTTCTTAGTCTCTATTACAAGCTCCAGAGGAGCACCAAGTTCCTTAGCCTTCGCTACTAATTCTTCATCAGGAAGAAGAGCCAAAGCCCTTATCTCATCCATAATTTGCCTCATATGGCGTACAGCTTCCACCACATTTCCGGTACCTGCTTCTCCTTTGGTTCTAATCATAGCTGCGCCTTCTGCAATTCTCCTCAGTGCTTCTCCTAAATCCCTAGCGCCACATACAAAAGGAACTTTGAATAAATGTTTATTTATATGATACTTTTCATCGGCAGGGGTCAGCACTTCGCTTTCATCAATAAAATCCACACCAAGAGCCTCTAAAATTTGAGCCTCTACAAAATGGCCAATTCTAACTTTTGCCATAACCGGAATGCTAACTGCTGACATAATCTCTTTTATTTTTTTAGGATCTGCCATTCTTGCCACTCCGCCCTGAGCTCTTATGTCAGCAGGAACTCTTTCCAAAGCCATAACTGCAACAGCCCCGGCCTCCTCAGCAATTTCGGCCTGTTCTGCGTTAGTTACATCCATAATCACTCCACCTTTTAACATCTGAGCTAAACCTCTTTTTACTTTATCTGTTCCTGTAAAGACTTGCATTTATAACACCCTCCTTCGAAAAAACTATTCACATTTTTCTATTTTTCTAAATGTATACTCCTTTTATATGAATTTGTCAAAACAGAGTATATTAAATTTTTATTAAGAAGAATCATGGAAATATAGATAAATCTTTTCGGCAATTTTTTCAGAAATTCCTGGAACTTTTTTCAAATCTTCCAAAGAGGCTTTTTTTAGATTCTCTAAAGTACTAAAAGCTTCCAAAAGAATTTTCATTCTTTTCTCTCCTACTCCAGGTATTTTATCCAAATGAGAATCCATTAATTTCTTACTCCTTAATTTTCTATGATAAGATACAGCAAACCTATGAGCTTCATCCCTTACCTGTTGGAGAAGATGTAGAGCAGGAGAATCGTAAGAAAGCAAAATAGGTTCTGACCTTCCTGGAACAAAAATCTCTTCTTTCTCTTTAGCAAGAGCTAATATAAATTTAGGCTCTATTTTTAGTTCATTAAAAACCTCTAAAACTGCACTCAGTTGACCCTTTCCTCCGTCTATAAGCATAATATCTGGTAAAGGATCTTCTTCAATATTTTTCAATCTTCTTCTTATTACTTCCTGAAGCATCAAGTAATCATTAGGTAATTCTGGAGTATATTTAATTTTATATCTTCTATATTTAGTTTTCTCTGGATAACCATTTTGAAAATAGACTCTTGATCCTACAGCCTCTCTCCCCTGAAGATTTGAAATGTCATAACCTTCTATAGAAACAGGTAAATTTTGTAGATTAAAAATCCTTTGAAGCTCTGAAAGAGCCAACCAGACCTTTTCTGACTTAATGCTCTCAATTGTTAAATCCTTTAATGCCATGCCTAAAAGCTTTTCTTCTTCTTCATTCTCCGGTGTCCTCAAAACTACTTCAGATCCCTTTCTTTTACACAAAAATTCTTTTAAATTCACCTCTTCTTCAGAAAATGGAGAAGGTACCACTATTACCTCAGGAATTTCTCCTCTTGAATAATATTGCAATACAAAACTTTCTATAAGCTCATCATTAGAACATATCTCAGGTAGAGTTAAATTAAATATCCTCTTCTCAATCAACTTTCCCTCTCTTATTAAGTAAACTAAAGCCTTAGCCTTATGATCCTCCACATAAAACTGTATAAGATCTTTATTCTCACGATTAAAAGAAACAATTTTTTGCTTTTCACTTAAGTTTTGTAATAATCTTATCTTATCTCTTATCTTCGCTGCCTTTTCAAACTCAAGATTTTTAGAATACTCTTGCATTTGATCATAAAGTTTTTCTATAATCTCCTCATACTTTCCATCTAAAAAATCGATAACCCCTTTTACAATTTCCCAATACTCTTCTTTTGTAATATAATTTTGACACGGAGCCTTACAATTGCCGATAAAATAGTTTAGACAGGGTCTCTTAGGTTTTGATTTTGGTAAATTCCAATTACAGGATCTTAAGTTAAATATCTTCTTGACCATAGATATGGTCTCTCTTACTGTTCCACTTTGAGTATAAGGACCGTAATACCTTGCACCATCATCTTCAAAACGTCTCGCAAGAACAAGTCTTGGATACTCCTCATAGAGGGTCAATTTCAACATTGGGTATTGCTTATCATCTCTTAATTGTACATTCATTATAGGTCTATATTTCTTTATAAGTACTGATTCTAAAATCAAGGCCTCTGTCTCGGTGTCTGTTATATAAAACTCTATATTCTTGGCTTTCTTTAAAATATAGTTACTTTTGGGGGAGTCATCATTAAAATAAGAAAGAACCCTCTTTCTCAGGTTTTTGGCTTTGCCTACATAAATTACCTTACCTGAGTGATCATAGAAAATATATACTCCAGTACTTTCAGGAAAATTTTCTACTTTTTGTTTTAGATCCATTATAAAAAAATCATTTCTCATTATATAAAATAATTTTAAGACAACTAAAATCAAAACTCAATGCAAGAAGTTGCATTAAGCCTCAATATAATGTATATTATTAAAATAGTTTTTGAGAATAAGGTGAGGAGAAACAATGAGAAAGCATATTTATGAGCTCATAAAAAATGCTATAAATGTCTTAAAAGAAAAAGAAAATTTCACAACAGATGAGATTGAAATAATTATAGAAACCCCAAAACAAAAAGAATACGGAGATTATGCAACAGCCGTTGCACTCCAAATTGCTCAGAAGAACAAAAAACCGCCAAGAATAGTAGCCGAAAAAATTTTAGAAAACTTAGAAAAATCCCCATTTATTAGAAAGGCAGAGATTGCTGGTCCTGGATTTATAAACTTTTTCCTTAACGACGAAGCACTATGGGAGACTTTGAGATTAATCAGAAAAGATTTAGATAGTTTTGTAAGCATACCTCCTAAAAAGAAAAAGATACAATTAGAGTTTGGAAGCATCAATCCCACAGGCCCCATGCATATAGCTCATGCAAGAGGCGTAACCATAGGCGATTCTTTAGCAAATCTATTTAGAAGAATAGGCTGGAATGTGGAAAAAGAGTTCTACATAAATGATGCTGGAAACCAAATTGATCTTCTTGGGGAGTCTCTTTATGCGAGGTATATGCAACTCTTAGGATATGATCATCCAGTACCAGATGAAGGCTATCATGGAAACTATCTTATAGAATTAGCAAAAGAACTATTAAACCAAAAAGATCAAATAGAGAAAATGAATGAAACAGAGAAGAAGAAGTTTTTCAAAGAATACGCCTTAAGTAAGATGTTAGAAGATATTAAAACAACTCTTCTTGACTTTGGGGTAGAATATGACGTTTGGTTTAGTGAGCGAACCTTACACGAAAATGGTAAAGTAAAAGAAGTATTAGATATTCTTGTAAAAAATGGATATGCCTATGAAAAGGATGGTGCCATCTGGTTTTTATCCACAAAATTTGGTGATGAGAAAGATAGAGTTCTTGTTAAAAGTGATGGCAAACCAACTTACTTTTTAGCTGACATTGCTTATCATCTAAATAAAATCCAGAGAGGATTCGATTGGATAATTGATGTGTGGGGAGCAGATCATCATAGTCATGTCACCAGATTAAAGGGAGCAATTCAAGCCTTAGGATATCCTAAAGATATCCTTGAAATAATTCTTGTCCAAATGGTAAGGTTAATGAAAGGCAACGAAGAAATAAAAATGTCAAAAAGGACAGGAGATTTTGTAACCCTTAAAGAAGTGCAAGAAGAAGTTGGAAAAGATCCTATAAGATTTTTCTTCTTATTAAGAAGCCCTGAAAGCCAACTCGATTTTGATATAGAACTTGCCAAAAAACAATCAGTAGAGAACCCTGTTTACTATGTACAATATGCTCATGCAAGATGCTGTAGTATTCTTAAAAACGCAGAAGCAAAAGGATATAACTTAGCAGACTTAGATCAAGCCAACCTATCCCTACTTAAAGAAGAAAAAGAAAAAGACCTAATATTAAATCTTTTAAGATATCCTGAAAAACTCGACGATATTACAAGAACCTTAGAAATACATCAACTTCCTTTCTATTTATTAAACCTTAGCACTCTCTTCCATGGATACTATGATTCCCATAAGGTTATAACCGAAGACAGAGATCTAACATTAGCAAGACTTGTGCTCATAGACTGTATTAGAATAATAATAAAAGATGCCTTAAGCATACTTGGGGTATCAGCTCCCGAAAAAATGTAAGGGGGTGTGAATATGAGAATAAGATGGTACGGACATGCATGCTTTCTCTTTATAAATTCTGAGGGCAAAAAGATCCTCACAGATCCTTTTGATTCATCGGTAGGATATCCTTTACCTGATGTAGAACCTGATATAGTTACTGTAAGCCATGAACACTTCGATCACAATGCTGTCCATATATTAAAAGGAAATCCAATAGTAGTACAAGGAGAAGGAGAAACCCAAATAAACAACGTTAAAATAAAAGGATTTAACACATTCCATGATGAGGAAGGTGGAAAGAAAAGAGGAGTTAACACTATCTATCTTATTGAAACCGATGAAATTAAGATATTGCATTTAGGAGACTTAGGACATGTATTAACTAATGAGTATAAGGAAAAAGTTGGCGAGGTAAATATACTTTGCATTCCTGTAGGAGGCACATTTACTATTGATGCTTCTTCTGCAATAAAAGTAGTAGAGCTTATAAAGCCTAATATTGTGATACCAATGCACTATAAAACTCCTCACTTAAAATTTGATCTTGCAAAAGTAGACGACTTCGTTAATGAAGTTAGTTACCCTGTAAAAAGATTTGAGGAGAAAGAAATAGAAGTAAATAAGAATAATATTCCCTCTTCCACAGAAGTTTGGGTCTTATCTTATTAACCCCAAAATCAGTTCAAATCTTAGGAGGCATATCTATGAATAGAGAAGAAGCCCTAACCAAAGTTAAAAAATATGTAAAAAATAAAAATCTAATAAAACATATGCTAGCTACAGAATCTATCATGAGAGCCCTTGCCAAAAGATTTAATGAGGATGAAGAAAAATGGGGATTGGCCGGACTCTTACATGACATAGACTATGAACTTACTGAAAAAGAGCCAGAAAAACACAGCCTCCTTGCAGAAGAGTTATTAAAAGACGATAATTTACCAGAAGACGTCATAGAAGCAATAAAGGCTCACAACGAGATACATCAATTACCAAGAGAAACTCTCCTTGCAAAGGCTTTATATGCAGTAGATCCTTTAACAGGGTTAATTGTTGCTGCTGCTCTAATTCATCCAGAGAAGAAATTAGCTCCTTTAGATGTAAATTTCATTCTTAATAGATTCAAAGAAAAAAGCTTTGCAAGAGGAGCAAATAGGGAACAAATCAAAACTTGCGAGGAATTTGGTTTAAGCTTAGAAGAATTCATAAATATAGGCTTAGAAGCCATGAAGTCAATATCAGACGAATTAGGACTGTAAGGAGGAAGAGCGATGTCCTCAAAAAAAATCGCAAGAATATCTATATATGCAGCGTCTTATGCAGTATTAACTGTAATACTAAGTCCTATAAGCTATGGTCCCATTCAAGTAAGAGTATCTGAATTTATGACTCTATTCCCTTTTATAGATAAGATGGCAATACCAGGACTTTTCATAGGCTGCGCCATAGCTAACTTATTTAGCCCTGCTGGCTGGATAGATGTTATCTTTGGAAGTTTATTTACCTTAATTGCAGCTTTTTTAACAAGAAAAATGCCTAATGTTTACCTTGCTCCTCTACCGCCTATACTTGTTAATGCTTTTGGAGTTAGTTTATATCTTCATTTATTCTTCAAGTTACCTTATTTACTGAATGTTCTATATATAGGCTTAGGAGAGGCTATCGCCACATATTTCATTGGACTTCCTCTCTTACTTTACATACTCAAGAATGAAAATCTTAAAAAAATCTTCAGTAAGGAGTAGAGGATGATGAAGAAAATAAGTATTGAGGAAGAATTGGAAATATTAAAATCTAACGTGGTAGAGATAATCCCTGAAGATGGTTTGTACGAAAAACTAAAAAAGGCAAGAGAAGAAGGAAGGCCACTAAGGGTAAAATTAGGAGCAGATCCTTCTGCCCCTGACCTACATCTGGGACACGCAGTAGTATTGAGAAAATTAAAACAATTTCAAGATCTTGGACATCAAGTAGTATTTATCATAGGAGATTTTACTGCAAGAATAGGTGATCCTTCAGGTAGAAGTGAAACAAGAAAACCCCTAACCCCAGAACAAGTCAAGAAAAATGCCTTAACTTATCAAGAACAGGTAGGTAAGATTCTTGATGTTTCAAAGGCAGAAATAAGGTATCAAGAAGAATGGTTTGGGAAAATGAAATTAGAGGATGTATTAGTTTTAACCTCAAAATACACTATCGCAAGAATGCTTGAAAGAGACGACTTTGCTCAAAGATTCAAAGAACAAAAACCAATTTTTATTCATGAGATCATGTACCCATTGCTCCAAGCTTATGATTCTGTAGCTATAAAAGCAGACATAGAATTAGGAGGAACTGATCAAAAATTTAATCTTATAGTAGGAAGAGAAATTCAAAGAGAATACGGCTTAGAACCACAAGTAGCAATGTTGATGCCAATATTGGAAGGCCTTGACGGAAAACAAAAAATGAGCAAAAGTCTTGGAAACTACATAGGTCTTACTGAGCCACCCAACCAGATGTATGGAAAAGTAATGTCTATTCCTGACGAATTAATAATAAGATATTTTGAACTTGCAACAGAATTACCTAAAGAAGAAATTAGAAAAATAGAACAGGAAATGAGAGAAGGAAAACTTAATCCTAGAGATGCGAAAGCAAGATTAGCAAGAGAAATTGTAAAGATATATCATGGAGAAGAAGCAAGCTTAAAAGCCGAGGAAGAGTTTAATAGAATCTTTAGAAATAAAGAATTACCTGAGAATGTACCTGAAGTTGAAATATCGGAACCTAAGATATGGATTGTGAAATTATTAACCCAAGTCGGAGCAGCCAAAAGCAACAGTGAAGCAAAAAGATTAATTTCCCAAGGGGCAGTAGAAATAGATGGCACGAGAATAGAAGACATAAATTTGGATATTTCCATTGACAAACCCTTTATATTAAGGGTTGGAAAGCATTTCTTTAGGAGGATAAAAAGGGCATGAGAAAAGGAAAAAAAAGAGCAATTGCTATTACAGTGTTTTTCGGTAGTTTAGTAATAATAGCCTCTGCAAAAATCATAGAGAATAACTATCTATGGAGGAATTTTTCTCATTTAAGACCTATAAGAGAAGTTATTCTTACCGATGGGAACAAAAGACCTATAAAAGTTAAAACAAATGCTGGATTTGTTTGGGAGGTACTTGAAGAGCAAAAAATTAAATTGTCTAAGTACGACATTGTAAGTCCACCTGCAAGAACTCCACTGACTGAAAGAATAAAAGAAATAAAAATCACAAGAGTAAGCGAGAGCACTACTAAGAGGATAGAAATTATTGAACCTAAAATAATCTTGAAAGTAACCTATTCTAAATCCTACAGTGAAAGAATAAAAACTCACGGAATACCCGGTAAAATAGAAAAAGTCTACAAAAAGAGAATCATTAATGGAAAACTTGAAAAAGAAGTTTTAATCTCAAGAAAAGAACTTCAAAAAATGTCCCCGACTGTTATAGAAGTTACCACCCCTGTTATCAAGTATCTTAAATTAGAATCTGCCACTTTTGAAGTAGTAAAACCCATCAAAGTAACTGCTACTGCCTACGAACCCTGGACCGGTGGTGATGGAAATAATATCACTGCCCTTGGATGGAAAGCATCGAAAGGAATTATAGCTGTAGATCCAAGATATATACCTTTAAGGAGTGCATTTTATATCCCAAACTATGGTTTTGCTTTAGCAGGAGATACAGGCGGACTCATAAAAGGATGGAGAGTAGACCTATGCTTTCCCACTTTAAGAGAAGTAAAGTATTTTGGAAGAAGAAAAATTACTATTTATCTTCTTAGAAGAATAGCTTAATGAACTTAACAAGTAGATCAGAGCTCATAGAAATCCTTCAGAAAAACAACATATTTCTCAAAAAAAGCTTAGGTCAGAATTTCTTAGTTGATAAAAATATTTTAAAAAAAATTATCGATGCCTTAGAAATCTCAAAAGAAGATACTATATTAGAAGTAGGATGCGGCGTTGGAACTTTAACCCTTGAACTTGCAAAAAGATCCAAAAGGGTCATAGGTGTGGAAATCGATAAAAGGTTCAAACCTATCCTTGAAAATCTCTTAAAGGATTATCCAAATACAGAGATTATTTTTGAAGATATTATGAAAATAGATCTTTCAAAAATAGTAACTCCACCCTACAAATTAGCAGGGAATTTACCCTACTACATTTCTGGCAGTTTTTTAGGAGAATATTTTCAGAAAGGACCTTATGCGAGCTTAATGGTAATAATGCTTCAAAAGGAGATGGCTGAAAGACTAACCTCTTCCCCTGGAAACAAAAAATATAGTCCTTTATCTATACTCCTCCATATCACTTATTCTTATGAAGTTATCTCAAAAGTCCCTCCTTCGTGCTTTTTTCCTGCACCAGAAGTAGAATCAGTGATACTAAGACTAAAGCTAAATCCTAAACTCGATAAAATCCATAATAAAGAACTCTTTTTCAAACTTTTAAAAGAAAGTTTTAGCCAAAGAAGAAAATTTCTATTAAATAATCTGCAAAGAGCTTTTCCTGAGATAGACTGGAAAACACTATTCACCGAACTCAATATTGATAGTAAAATAAGAGCAGAAGATTTATCGCCTGAGGATTACATAACATTGTCAAATAAGGCCTTTGCTCTATGGAAAGATTAAACATATATACTTTTGGTAAAATAACTCTTTTTCTTGACGTAATAAATAAAAGAGAAGATGGATACCATAATATAAAAATACTTCTCCATAACATAAATTTATGGGACTTCATGCAAATCTCACCACTACCCTATCCTAAATTCATTATAAATTCTAATCTCAATATCCCATTAGAGGAAAATCTTGTATACAAGGCCTATAAAAAATTTATTGAAACCACGGGAAGAAAGATAGGAGTAAGAATATTTTTATACAAAAAAATACCAATACAAGCAGGCCTTGGCGGTGGTAGCTCTAATGCAGCAGGAATAATTTGGGGCTTAAATATTCTCACCAAATCAAATCTTTCTTTAAAAGAAATGGCAAATATAGGAGAAACTTTAGGCTCTGACGTTCCTTTCTTCTTTTATGGAGGATCATGTGTAGCAGAAGGAAAGGGGGAACTAATCACAAAGATATCACACCAAAACTTTAAATTTCTTCTAATACTTCCTCCCTATGGCATAAGCACAAGGGACATTTACTCAAAAATAAAAAAAGAAGATTTAGGAACTCATATAAATTTTGAAGAAATTATATCAAACTTTGAAAAAGGCTTCCTTTCAAAACCTTATAACTTCTTTGAAAAAATAGTCTTTGAGGAATATCAGGAATTAAGAGAGATAAAAGAATTAATATCAGAAATAACCCCCTATGTGGCTCTGACAGGCACAGGCTCTACCATGTTTGTGTTAATTAGAGATGACTCTGAGATTAAAAAAATCATTAAAAAAATCGAGGAATACTTAGCCAAAGGTTATAAAATAAGGTCTGTAAAGTCAAGTCCTTTAGGAATAAAAATTTTAAGATAAAGAAGGAGTGTTCAAAAATGATAAGCTTAAAGGATATAGAGTCCTCAAAGGAGAGGATCTCTCCCTTCATTCACAAAACTCCTATCTCTCTTTCCCAAACCTTTAGTGATATGACAGGAAAAGAAATATTTTTAAAATTTGAAAATCTACAAAAAACAGGGGCTTTTAAAATCAGAGGGGCTATAAATTACATCTCTCAGCTAAAAAAAGTAAAAGGAGTAATAACCGCTTCAGCTGGAAACCATGCTCAAGGAGTGGCATATGCAAGCAAACTCTTTGGTATACCTTCTACAATAGTTATGCCTGAAAATACACCTTTGATAAAAATAATTTCTACAAAGAACTATGGAGCAAAAGTAATTCTACACGGAAAAGTATATGACGATGCCTTTAATTATGCCAAAGAATTGGCAAACGAAGAAAGATTAGAATTTGTACCTGCTTTTGACGATGAAAGAATAATTTCTGGACAAGGAACAATAGCTCTTGAAATTCTTGAGGATTTAAAAGATATAGAAGCCTTAATTGTACCCATTGGTGGAGGAGGACTTGCTTCGGGAATCTTAATTGCCTTAAAAGAAATAAATCCTAAAATAAAAGTTTACGGAGTACAATCTAATGCTTTCCCCTCAATGTATGAAAAAATTAAAAAAGTAGAAATACCTAAAAAACCAGAACAAACAATAGCAGAAGGAATAGCTGTTAAAAAACCTGGAGAAATAACATCACATATAATCGAGAAGTATATAGATGATATTTTTATAGTGGAAGAAGAGAAAATAGCAGAAGCCATTCTATTACTCTTAGAAAGAGCAAAAACCCTGGTAGAAGGAGCTGGAGCCTCAACCCTTGCTGCAGTCTTAAAATACTGTGACCAAATACCTGAAAAAAAGATTGTCCTTATTTTGAGCGGTGGAAATATTGATGTAAGCCTGTTAACAAAAATTATTGAGTTTGGTCTCATAGAGGCGGGAAGAATCGTACATATGAAGGTAAAACTTCCTGATCTTCCTGGACATTTATCTCAGGTAATTGACGTTATATCTAAAGAAAAGGCAAATATTATCACCATACATCAAGATCCGTCTCTACCTTTCTTTCCTAAAATAGAGAGTACCGTTGAATTTACTCTTGAGACGAAAAATCCCGACCAAATTAGGAGAATTTTTGATAAAATAAAAGAAAAAGGCTATGAAATTGAAATTTTAGAAAAAGGAGGAATTACAAAAAATGAATAACGATCTATTAAACATGCTCAAAGAGATTACTGAAGCTCCTGGAGTTTCAGGGTATGAAAAGGGTATAAGGGAAGTACTAAAGAGATATCTTTCTCAAATTGCAACATTAGAAGAAGATAGGCTTGGAAGTTTAATCTTTAAAAAGGAAGGTTCTAACCAAAGACCAAAGATAATGTTAGCAGCCCATATGGATGAAATTGGTTTTATGGTAAAAAGCATAACTTCGAATGGTTATATAAAATTTATCCCTCTCGGAGGATGGTGGGATCAGGTTCTTTTATCCCAGAGAGTGGTTATACATACTCAAAATGGACCTATCATAGGAGTTATAGGATCAAAGCCACCTCATATACTATCAGAAGAAGAGAGAAAAAAAGTGGTAGAAAAGAAAGAGATGTATATTGATATTGGAGCAAGTAGTGAAGAAGAAGCTTTAAAATGGGGTGTAAGACCTGGAGATCCCATAACACCCTACAGTGAATTTCAGGTAATGCATAATCCCGATCTCCTCTTAGCAAAAGCATGGGATGACAGAGTAGGATGTGCTCTACTTGTAGAAATAATAAAAGAATTGATCAATGAAAATCATCCTAACACAATATATGGGGTTGCAACAGTCCAAGAAGAAGTAGGCTTAAGAGGTGCCACTACCTCCTCTTTTGTGGTTAACCCTGACATGGCTATCATATTAGAATCAGATATCGCTACCGATATGCCAGGAATAAACGAAGAAAAGAAGATTTATTTAGGAAAAGGGCCTTCCTTAATAATTTACGATGCTACCATGATCCCAAACTCTAACTTAAGAAGAATGTTTATAGACATTGCTGAAAAACTAAATATACCAATACAATATTCTGCCCTTGAAAGAGGAGGAACTGATGGGGGCAGAATTCATATTCATGCAAAAGGTGTACCCTCTGTTGTAATTGGAGTTCCAGCAAGGTACATTCATTCCCATACTAGCATTATAAATATACAAGACTTCTTAAATGCAAAAAAATTAATTATAGAGGTAATCAAAAATCTTAATGAAGAGATAGTAGAGAAGCTATGAAGAAAGTAAGAGCTATATCATTAATCTCTGGAGGACTTGACAGTATTCTTGCTACATGGCTTATTCTCCAACAAGGTATAGAAGTAATTGGAGTGACCTTTTATACTCCCTTTTTTAACTTAGAATTACCTAAGAAGGCATGTGAATTTTTAAATATCCCTTTGCATGTGGTAGATATAACAGAAGAATACATGGCTATTTTAAAAAACCCTAGATTTGGTTATGGCAAAAACATGAATCCTTGTATTGACTGTCATACCTTTATGGTTAAAAAAGCAAAAGAGTTACTTCCAAAGTTTGATGCAGATTTCATTATTACTGGAGAGGTCTTAGGAGAAAGACCTATGTCCCAAAACAAACAATCTTTAAGACTTGTAGAAAAATACTCTGGAACTGAAGATATACTCTTAAGGCCTCTTTCTGCCAAATTGCTTCCTCCCACAAAGCCAGAAAGAGAAGGTTGGGTAGATAGAGAAAAACTTTTAGATATAAAAGGAAGATCAAGGAAAGTACAATTGGAACTTGCTAAAAAAATAGGACTAAAAGAAATTCCTACTCCTGCTGGAGGATGTCTCCTAACAGAACCTAATTTTTCTCGTCGCTTAAAAGATCTATTAGAACACTCTAAAAATTTCGATAAGCGAGACTTGAAACTTTTGAAGATAGGTCGACACCTTAGAATAAATGACAATACAAAAGTAATAGTAGGAAGAAATAAAGAAGAAAACGAAAAAATACTATCTTTGGCAAGAGAAAATGATACTATTCTAAAAGCGACAGAACCCTCTCCTATAACTATTGTTCCCAACAAAATTATTGAAGATGAAAAAGAGCTTCAAGAAGTTGCAAGAATAACTGCTTATTATAGTGATCACAAGATGGAGCCAAAAGTTAAAGTAAAAGCCAAATTAGGAAAAGGGGAAAAAGAGATAGAGGTAGTTCCTTATAATAAAGAAAACTTTCCCTACAAGCCAATATAATTATGGAAAAGGTACCTATAATCCTGACTCATAACTATCTTGATTTTGATGCTCTTTCTTCTCTCTATGCTGCTAAAAAGCTTTATCCTAAAGCAATAGCCTATGCAGGTAAAAGCATGGAGAGAAAAGTCTACGAATTCTATTTGCTCTACAAAGATATCTTAAGATTTGTCGAGAATCCTGATATAAATGTAGAGATAGAAAAGATAATTCTCGTTGATAATCATTGGTTAAACCGTGTAGAAAAGAAATTTCAAGATATTATAAAGGAAAAGAAAGTTCCTATAGAGATATATGACCATCATGAAACAGGAGACATAAAAGGAGATATAGAATTTATTGAAAAAACTGGATCAACCACTACTATCTTAGTGGAAAAACTTATTGAGAAAAAAATTCCTATAGACCCTATCGAGGCAACTATATTCCTCTTAGGTATGTACCAAGATACTGGAAACTTCTTATTCTTAAATACCACTCCCAAGGATTTAAAAATAGCAAGTTATCTATTAGAAAGAGGTGCAGATCTCAATATTATAAATCGTTATATCTATGAAAAATTAACCGATGAACAAAAAGAATTACTCAATGAACTTCTACAGGCATCTAAGGAAATATCCATAAGTGGTTACAGGATAGTTATTGCTAGTTTAGAGAAAGATAAATATGTAGAGGGCCTATCAATCTTAGCCCATAAAGTTTTAGATGAAAAAGAAGCAGATATCTTATTTATCCTACTTCAAGTAAAGGACAAAATCTTTGTCATGGGTAGATCTAAAACCCCAAATGTTGACTTAAGAGAAGTACTAAGAGACTTTAACCCTGGAGGCCACAAAACCGCTACTACAATTGTTCTCAACTCTCAAGAGATAGGACTGAACTCCGCAGAGGATTTAGTTATAGAAAGACTTAAAAAATATCTACCACGAGACTTCTTAGCAAAAGATATAATGTCTTATCCTGTAGTTACTATTCCACCAGATATCTCCATTAAAGAAGCTTTCAAAATTATGATGAAATATGGATATGGAGGTTTGTGTGTTGAGGAGAACAAAAAACTTGTTGGAATTATAAGTAGAAGAGATATTGAAAGAGCTATAAATCTTAAGCTTACCAAGAGAAAAGTAAAATCTTTTATGTCTAAACCTGTAATAACGGTAACTCCCGAAACACCAATATGGGAAATAGAAAAAATACTCGTGGAAAAAAATATTGGAAGAGTTCCAGTATTAGATGGAGATAAAATTGTAGGCATAATAACAAGACAGGATATTTTGAGATTTAGATTTTTAAGATCTAATATTTACTCACCACTAGGCAGTATCTTCCAAATAAGTGAGGATAAAATTAGATCATCTCCCTGGAGAGATATATTAGAAGAACTTAGAAAAATAACTTCTCAATACAATATATCTATTTATGCTATAGGGGGATTTGTAAGAGACCTTTTATTAGGACAGTCCAACTTTGACTTAGATATTGTGGTAGAGGGAGATATTCAACTTATTATATCTAAGATTATGGACAAATGGGAAGGTAAAGTAATAACTCATCCCCAATTTGGAACCTCAGAGATAATCCTTAGTGATGGAAAAAGAATAGACATTGCTACAGCAAGAATAGAACACTACGAAGAACCTGGAAGTCTTCCTAAAGTAGAAAGAAGCTCTTTATGGCTGGATCTTAAAAGAAGAGATTTTACCATAAATGCCTTAGCCATGAGCCTCAATGAAGAGAACTTTGGAGAAATCATTGATCTTTATGGAGGATTAGAAGATCTTACCAGAAAAGAATTAAGAATATTACATAATTTAAGCTTTGTAGAAGATCCTACCAGAATATTAAGAGGTATAAGGCTTGAAGCAAGACTTGGATTTACCTTCGAAGAGAAGACCTTCAAACTTCTTAAAGAAGCTATAGAAAACGGCTTTTTAAATAAGATCGCTAAAGAAAGATTGAAAGATGAAATAATTTTAATACTTCAAGAATCTCAACCTGAAAAAGTATTAAAACGCCTCGAAGAATTAAATGCTCTTTCTTACATATTTCCCATAAGAAAACTTCCTAAAAACTTTGAGAAGAAAAACCAAATATTAAAAAACGAATATCCTCAAAAATATGAACTTCAAATACTAAATATAATATCCGAAGCCACTTTAGATGAAGGAAAAAAATGGCTACAAGATTTAAAGTTTCCCCAAAAAATAGCCTATCAATTTATTCTTCTCAAACACTATCAAAACATTAGTACCTTATCTGAAAAAGACATTATAAATCTATCAGACCTTCCTGACGACTTCTTACTTCTCCTTTCGTTAAATTCCAAAAAAACTGGTAAAGATATTCTACGAATAAGATTACTTAAAGAAAAAGGAGTACCTTACCTTAAAGGAAAGGATCTCTTAAATATGGGGTTTAAAGGAAAGATAATTGGAGAACTTTTAAAACAGTTATTTTTAAAACATTATTACGGAGAAGTAAAAACAAGAGAGGAAGAGGAAAAATTTATAAAAGAAATTATAAACTCAAATCTAAAATAGGATCATTTAAGATCTTTCCTTCAAACTTATATACACTCTTAAGCCTCTTTGCTGAGCCAAAACCTGTTAAAATCTCATAGGGAATAGTGTTAGATATAATTGCAAGTTCTTGAGCATCAATTATTTTATCCTTTTCCATACCTAATATCGTTACTACATCTCCCTTCTTTGCTTCTTTATCTGTTACATCAATAGTAAATTGATCCATAGAAATCCTACCTACGATTTTACAGTATTCACCATTAAGAATAACCCTTCCCTTGTTAGAAAGATCTCTCCTATACCCATCGGCATATCCCAAAGGCACAAGAGCAATTTTCGTATTCTTTTCTGTCATGAATGTATGACCATACCCTATCCCCCAACCCTCTGGAAGATCCTTAATAAGAGTAATTTTTGCTTTTACTTCCATAACAGGTTTTAACGCTTTATCTCCATATCCATATAGAGATATTCCTGGCCTTACCGCATTAAAATGGAACTCTGGAAAATTAAAGATACCACCAGTATTTGAAAAATGAAAAACCAACTCTTCATCTTTAAATTTATCATATATCTCGTAAAATAATTTCTTTTGAAAAATATTATAAGGATCCTTTTTATTTTCTGAATTAGATAAGTGTGACGAAATCCCCTCAAGGATCAAACCTGGATATTTCTCCATAACATTCAGCACTTTATCAACCTCTGAAGGAAGAAGACCTTCTCTTCCCATACCTGTATCAAACATGAGATGAATCTTTAATTCTTTACCTTTACTATGAGAGAATTTCCCCAAATCTTCTAAAAACTCTATATCGGAGATCACTGGTGTAAGTTGATATTCGAGATAATAGGGTATGGAAGACTTGAGTTGAGGAGAAAGTACTAATATTTTTTTAGTTATGCCTATCTTTCTTAAAAAAATACCTTCATCTATATGCGCTACAGCAAAGCTGTTAACATTAGCATACTTTTGCAAAAATAAAGATACAATCTTAGCTCCATGCCCGTAGGCATCAGCCTTAACCACTGCAATTATATCAACCTTTTTCCCAATTTTTTCTCTTATAACTTTTATATTATTTAAAAGGGCTGAGAGATCAATCTCTCTCCAAGCCAATATATCTCTCATCAAGATTCCTTCAATCTCAAAAGTCTAAAGAAATTACTCCTCTCAAGTTCCTCTAATTTAACAGTTATTAATTTAATAGTCTCTTCTATTTGAGGTATAAGCTTATATTCTAAAGCATTTACTCTTCGCTTAGTTCTCTCAATCTCTTCTGCAAGAGAAATCAGGTATCTTTCCTTATTTGCAAGGACTATTATATTCTCAACTATCCTACTCCATCTTTCTACAAGCTCATCCATAACATAAGGAGTTTCTATATAACTATAAAGAGGAGTATAAACATTCTCAATAGTAAGTTCTTTAACAGGTATATTCATTCTCTTTTCTAACTTTTGAGATATAGTAGTTTTACCATCATTTATCTGAAGCAAACTTTCCCAAAGTGGACCAGAAAGCCTTATATAAAGAGTACCTCCTATTGCCAAAAATTCAAGGAATTCTCTCTCTGTTAACTCCCTTAAGGTTCTATAATTTTGAACTTCTTCCATAAATCTCTGAATCAAACCCTCTAACTTATCTTGAAGAAGTTTATGACCCCTTCTTGCAATAGCAAGTCTCTTTTTTAATCTTAAAAGTTCCATTCGATTAGGATTTACTCTAAGAGGCATCTTCCTTCCCCCAGAACTCATCAAGATATTCAGGTCTAATTCTCTTAAGACTAGACCTTGGTAATCTTCTAAGGAGTTTCCATCCTAAATCTAACGTCTCAAATATACTTCTGTTCTCATATTCTCCTTGTTTGATAAATTCCATTTCAAAAGCTTCGGCAAATTCAAGAAATTGAACATCTTCTTCGGTAAGCGCAGCTTCACCTAAAACCACAGCAAGTTCTTTTGCTTCAAGTCCTCTTGAGTAAGCAGCATATAATTGGTTGGACAAATCTCCGTGATCTTTTCTAGTTCTTCCTTCTCCAATTCCACCTCTCATCAGTCTTGAAAGGGATTGCAACACATCAATAGGAGGATATATACCACGCCTATGAAGCTCTCTACTCAAAAATATCTGCCCTTCAGTGATATATCCGGTCAGGTCAGGAATAGGATGAGTTCTATCATCTTCAGGCATAGTCAATATAGGCAAGAGAGTTATTGAACCTTTCTTACCTCTAATTCTTCCTGCTCTCTCGTAAAGAGTTGCAAGGTCTGTATAAAGATATCCAGGATATCCACGCCTTCCTGGTACCTCTTTCCTTGAAGCTGAGACTTCTCTCAAAGCCTCTGCATAGTTAGTCATATCACTTAATATTACAAGGACATGCATATCTAGATCAAAAGCAAGATACTCTGCTGCTGTTAATGCAAATCTTGGAGTCGCTATTCTTTCAATTACAGGATCATTAGCAAGATTTATAAACAGTACTGTTCTCTCTAAAGCTCCTGTATTCTTAAAATTTTCTATAAAGAAGTTTGCTTCTTCAAAAGTTATTCCCATGGCTCCAAATACCACAGCAAACTTTTCTTCTTCATTAAGAAGTCTTGCCTGTCTCGCAATCTGAGCAGCAAGCGTAGCATGAGGAAGACCCGCTCCTGAAAAAATTGGAATCTTTTGGCCTCTTACGATAGTATTCATACCATCTATAGCGGAAATTCCAGTTTGGATGAATTCTTGAGGATAAGCTCTTGAATAAGGATTTATAGGACTTCCATTTATATCCATCCTTTTTTGAGGGATAATTTCAGGTCCACCATCTCTCGGTCTGCCAAGTCCATCAAAAGTTCTTCCAAGAATCTCTGGAGATAAGTTTATCTCAAGAACATGGCCCAAAAATTTTACTCGCATTCCTTTCAAAGATAAATCCTGTGTGCTTGCAAACATCTGTACTAAAGCAGCGCCCTCTTGAGCTTCAAGCACTTGTCCTTGCCTTATTTCACCATTAGCAAGCTTTACTTCTACTACTTCTCCATATTTTACATTTTCAATATTCTCCACTAAAACTAAAGGCCCACTTATTTTCGATACTGAAGTATATTCTTTAGGCATATTCTCTTGTTCCCTCCTTTATTCCCTCAAGCCTTTGCTTAATCTCAACCAATAGAGCCTCAAGTTCATTTATACGATCCTCAGGAACAAATTTCATTCTTGCTATCTTCTCTCTCTCAGGAAGCCTCAGTATATCTTCTAAAGGATAACCTTCTTCAATCAAGCTTTGAGCTATCCTATGAAAACTTATTATATTCTTTAACATTAGATACTGTTTATAAGGAGAAGTATAAGTATCCACCTCATGAAGAGCATTTTGATGCAAGAAATCTTCCCTTATAGAACGAGCTGTCTCAAGAGTTAATCTATCTTGAGGAGATAAAGCCTCCATACCCACAAGCCTTACTATATCTTGGAGCTCTGCCTCTCTCTGAAGAATAGCCATTGCTTCCTGTCTTAAATCATAAAAATCTTCTGCCACATTTTCTTTCCAGAACTTACTCACAGGTTCAAGATAAAGAGAATAACTTACAAGCCAATCTACAGCAGGAAAATGTCTGCTAAAAGCCAAACGAGCATCAAGTCCCCAAAATACTTTTGTGACCCTAAGGGTAGCCTGAACTACAGGATCCGACAAATCTCCTCCTGGAGGAGATACTGCACCTATTATGCTTACAGAACCAATTTTATCCTCTTTGCCCAGACATTTAACTAAGCCTGCTCTTTCATAAAAACTCGCAACCCTTGAAGCAAGATATGCAGGATATCCTTCCTCACCAGGCATCTCTCCAAGTCTTCCAGATATCTCCCTCATAGCTTCCGCCCAACGAGATGTGGAATCTGCCATGAGAGCTACATGATATCCCATATCCCTAAAGTACTCAGCAATGGTTATACCAGTAAATACAGAAGCCTCTCTTGCAGCCACAGGCATGTTTGAGGTATTAGCTATCAAAACAGTTCTCTCCATAAGAGGCTTTCCAGTCCTAGGATCTTTTAATTCTGGAAATTCTATTAAAACTTCCGTCATCTCATTCCCTCTTTCACCACACCCTATATAAACCACAACCTCTGCATCAGCCCACTTGGCAAGCTGGTGCTGAATTATAGTTTTACCACTTCCAAAGGGTCCAGGCACACATGCAGTACCACCTTTTACAAGAGGAAAGAACGTATCCAGAACTCTTTGCCCGGTTATAAGAGGAACTTGAGGAGGAAGTTTCTCTTTGACAGGCCTCTGATACCTTACAGGCCATTTATGCATCAATTTTAATTCATGTTTCTTTCCACTATCGTCCTCTAGAACACCAATAACTTCTTCCACTGTATAAGTCCCACTCTTAATCTCAAGAATCTTACCCCTCAAATAAGGAGGGACAAGTATCCTATGTTCTAAAGCAGAGGTTTCTTGTACAATTCCAAGAACATCTCCACCTTCTACATAATCACCAGGTTTAACCCTTGCTTCAAAATCCCATTTCTTTTCTCTATCGAGAGCAGGAAAAGATAAACCTCTGCTAAGAAAATCTCCACTTACTTCAGCAAGTCTATTTAAGGGTCTTTGTATACCATCGTAAATCTGACTTATAATTCCAGGCCCGAGTTCTACAGAAAGAGGTTCCCCCAAAGCATAAACAGGCTCACCAGGACCTATACCTTGAGTTTCCTCATACACTTGAATATATACCAAATCGTTATCAAGTCCTATCACTTCTCCAAAAAGCTCAAGGTTACCTACTCTAACCATCTCATACATCTTTACATTTGGAAGCCCTTTTGCTACCACAAGAGGGCCTGCTACTCTAACTATTTTTCCTTCCATAATATCCCTCTCCTTCAGAAATAATATCAATTCCTAAGGCCTTTTCAGCCATATCTCTCAAAAGCTCTTCTCCCATCTTTCTATTGGAAAAAGTATCAGGTAGGATCAAAGGAATCTTTCCTTTACCTTTTAAATTCTCAACTATTTTTCCAGCTACGCTCTCAAGGACAATAATTAGAGAATATTCTTTCTCTGAAAGACTCATATAAATTTCGTATGCCTCGTCAGGGTTTCTAACAGGATATACATCAAGACCAAAAATCCTAAAAACCTCTATAAGACTACCAAGTCCTATTATGGCAATTTTATTCTCATTCATTTGCTCTCAACAACCCTCTTTCCCAATATTCTCTTGGGATTTTCAATTTCTTATTTTCAAGGATGAATAATATATCTTCCATCTCCCACATCTTGACATAAAAATAGTACAAAACTACCTCAGGCCCACTAACTACATTTTTAAAGTTTTTATTCATATAAGAATAAAGGTATTTTTTAATAAGCATATCAAAATCGTAATTTTTTAAATCTTCTAGAAATCTTTGTTTTAATTCTTCGTCTCCATAGAGCACTCTGTAAGAAGCTAAATCCCAATTCAGCCTCTTAAGAATCTCTGTTACATAAGGAACTTTTTCCAGTCTTACATCTATTTTTATAAAATTAAGTTTATTTTTAAGCAGAACAAAATCTCTTATCTTCTTGTTTTCTATTCTTTTAAACAATTCCTTTGAAGTATCTAGAATTCCAAAATCTATTATTAAATTCCATAGCCCTAAATCACTAATTTGTTGAGAATCAGCCTTTTGAATCTTAGAAGTCAATTTATTCCTAAGTTCACTGTATGTCCTTCCATAAGAGAAATTAAAAAATACCTCTAAACTTTCACTTTTGCTTAATTGCAATAACTCATTTCTTACATCATGGGTCATAAATTCAAAAAGCACCAAATCCCAATAGGGATACTTTACAGTATTAGCCATTATTTTCAAATCGTCATATAAAACCTTTAAAAAACCAGAGTATCCCTCTAAAAGAGGGGCATAAATAGTCTCCTTCAAAAGGTTATAAGCATCACTCAAATCAGCATTCAAAAGAATTTCCCATTGACGCTTATCAAGAAGCTTAGGTAGCTTTGCTTTTAAATTTGTAGAAAGAAATAAATATTCTGTATACATACTTACCTTTCTCCATGAAGAATTTGCGCTATTTCAAGTATGTTTTTATTAACTAATTCTTCAATAATCGTATCAACAGTAAGGTCGATCACTAAATTATCTTTTTGAATTACAAATCCACCATTTCCCTCCATTCTATCCTTACTTAAAGTTAAACTATATTTCTTGCAAAAATAATCTACGTCAATCTTATCCTCATTTTTTGTGAGAATCATCTCTCCACTTTTTATGGACTCTCTCTCAAGCAAATTTTCCCAAATCTTATTGTAAACTTCATTAGAGGAACTTTTAAGCCTCTCTAAGACCAAATTCTTAACTTTAGCAATTGCATCAGACTCTATACGTAGCTTTTCAGCATTATACTTAAGCTTTAACTGAGCAGCCAAAGTATTTTCTTCTCTATTAAGCTTCTCTTTCAAGCTTCTCTTTTGTTTTTCCTTCCATTCTTCTAATTCTTTTTCCTTTTTAGCTACAAACTCTTGGAATTCTTTTTCCTTTTTATTTTTGATCTCTTCAATCTTTGTTCTCTTTTCAGTTTCAAGTCTCTCAACTATTCTCTCTAAGGACATTATAGCTTCACTCCAAAGAACAAAAGAATTATTGATGTTATTAAAGAAAGAATAGCATAAGTCTCCACAAGAGCAGGAATAATAATAGCCTGTCCAGAGGTTTGAGGCTTCTGAGCTACCATTTGAAGAGCAGCAGCACTCGCCCTACCCTGCCACATACCACTCACATATTCTCCAATCATAAGAGGAATACTTACTGCAAATACCATTAACCCTTGCTCCAAAGTAAGATTTGGAACATTACCTCCCAGAAGTCCCAATCTCATTAGTATAAGAAATGCACCTATAAATCCATAAAAACCTTGTGTACCAGGAAGGGCTTGAAGAATAAGAACTGTACCAAAAAGATCTGGCTTTTCAGCAAGTACTCCTGCCGCAGCCTCACCAGCTATTCCTACTCCTTTTCCAGAACCTGCTGCTGCTAATCCCGCACCTAAAGCAGCCCCAATAAGAGCAATTGCCAAACCAAGCATACTACTTACCTCCCATCATAATTTTTCTTTATTCTAAAAAATTTCCCTTCTATTCTATAAGGAAGAAACTTTCTTCCCCCATCTACAAAAAATCTTCCATAAAGCTCTAAAAATTGTAACCTGGTAGAATGAACAAAAGCTGATAATGCACTAAGAACAAAGTTTAAGAGTTGACCCCCCATCCAGATTAAAATCAGAAATATCCATCCTAAAATAGGCACACCTTTTACCATATTGGCAAGCTGGGTAATCACAAATCCAAATATAGAGCCAACAAGGTTTAATGCAAAAAGCCTTGAATAAGAAAGTACATCCCCCACAAAGGATGTCAAACCATATCCTCCCATTATTCCATAAATACTAATTAAACCAACTAAAATACGAGCAAAACCTTTTTTATCTCTTCCCTGAGTCAATATAAGCCCAATAAGGCTGAAGAGAAGTACGTATTTAAATACCTCCATACCTCCAAGTCTTATCCCTAAGGCTTTAGATCCAAAATAAATTAACAATGATCCAAGGAATAATATCCATAAACCAGCATCGTATAAAGCTCCTTCGTAGTCCTTTACCTTAATGCAAGATATAAAACGAAGAATTAAAGCATAGAATTGTGAGATTATGCCTATAAATAACGATATGCCAAGAGCCGTAATCAAATCTTGAGACGGATTTACAATAGGAAATACTCCCAGAAATTTTCCATCAGGACCTAAAAATGGTTGATTTCCAAAAACGCTCCAAGTTAATGTTCCAACTATGATAGATGGAATACTAAGCACAGTTAAAAGATCTAAGAGTTGCTTTGTGTCATCTTCAGGTTTGAATTTTCTCTTTATCCATAAAGAACTTAGAAGAAGCAAAAGCCCATAACCTATATCCCCTAAGCATATACCAAAAAACACCATGTAAAAAGGAGCCATAAAAGGTGTAGGATCAATAAATCCATAAGGAGGAAGCCCATACAATTTAGTCAAAAACTCAAAGGGTTTAATCAATTTAGGATTATGTAAAATTACAGGCGGATCATCATCCTGATCTGGCTCTCTACTATCAAAGATAGCATCAGGAATATTATCCCTAAGTAACGTTAAAAATCTTTCTTTATCCCTCTTAGGTATCCATCCTGAAAATATGGTAAAGTAATTACTGTGATGAGCAAGACTTTTTGCCCCTACCTCTTTTATTTTGGCCACATAATAATCGTACCATGCAAGAATATTCTTCTTTTTAGCCAATAATTTTTCAGCCTTTAGATACAACGCTTTTAATTCTTCTTCTACCTTATTCAAACTCCTCTGAATTTTCTCAAGACCTTCGACAGGAGAAGATTTCAAATAAGGAATACGTTTATGATTAAAGTTATGTTTCTGAAGAAGGTTTTCAAAAATTTCAGAAAGAGTCTTAGGTACAACAAATATAACCTTCACAGTTTTATTACTAACAAAAGCCTTATACCAACTTTCTTCAAGCACATCTTTACTATCCTCTAAAAAACTATTCCATTCATCTTGTGTAAAGCCACCACAATACAAAGCAAATCTTTTAAAAACTCTAGGAAAATCAAGAATTTCATTAACATCTACCCAATAAGCTGTCTCTTCGTATAAATTAGACAATAGCTTTTTCTTCTCTTCTATCACATTAAGAGTTCTTTCTAAAATCTTTGCTTCTTTATATAGTTCATCAACAGAAACTTCTGATCTTAACTTCTCAAACTCTTCTTCTGTTATCTCCTCTCTTCCAGCAAAAAATGCCTCTAAAAATCCCTTTCCTTCTGGATAAAAAAATCTTAAGATTTTTAATATCTCATCTAATTTTGTAAGATAAGCATCATAAGGAGAACTCTTTTCAGGGTTTCCTTCTTCAGTCAGTTTCTCCCAGTGTATGTCTTCAAAGCCTTTAAAAATAGAAACTACTTTTTCTTCTTTTTCCTTAGGAAAGATCAACCAGAACTTTTCAACTTTTAAAATAGCCATAATTTTTTCATCCCTACTTTTCAATTAATTTATCCAGAAGATAATCTACAATACTAGGTATTCTCTTTTCTACTACTTCTTTATAAGCATTAGTTTCGTTTATATATTCTTGCTCTAATTTTTCCAGCTTTACTTTTAAAGAATCATAATACTTTCTTTCTTCAGCTTTTAATTCTTCCAAAAATCTTTGTTTCTCCTCTTCTACCTTTGTAACATACTCTTGAACCTTCCAATAATATTCTTCTTCTAATTCCTTTTTTGCTTTCTCAATCTCAAATTCTACTTCTTTTTCTTTCTCACTTATAAAAGAAATAACATCTTTAATTTTCTCTTCTCTCATAGCTCTACACTACCTTTTGCACTTTTCCAGCCTTCAAACAACGGGTACACACTTTTATGGTTTTAACTTTTCCATTAACAAGAGCACGAACTTTATGAAGATTAGGAAGCCATCTGGTTTTAGTCCTACGATGAGAGTGAGATACTTGCAATCCAGTCCATGGACCTTTGCCACAAATTTCGCATCTTCTTGACATTTTGCATACCTCCTTTCTTTATAGATTTTAAGAAAATATTTTTAAACTTGTGTTAAAAAAATAACAAATTTCAAGAAAAATCGGTTATAATTATATCATATGAAGAAAAGATTGCCAGCAGTGGCAGGATATTTTTATCCTGCCACCTCAAGAGAGCTTTTAAATATGCTATCTCAGTTTATAAAAGAGGTGCCCAACAAAGTACCTCTCTGGGGATGTATTGTTCCTCACGCTGGATACATTTACTCAGGAAAGGTTGCTGGAGCAGTATACTCTCTCATGGAAGTTCCAGATGTAGCCATAATTATAGGTCCGAACCATAATGGACTTGGATACCCCTCTGCTATTTATAGTGAAGGAATCTGGACTACTCCCCTCGGAGACGTAGAAATAGATTCTGTTCTTTCACAAAAAATCTTACAAGAATCTGATTATCTTAAAGAAGACGCCTTAGCTCACCAACCAGAACACTCTCTTGAGGTTCAAGTACCTTTCTTACAATATATAAATCCCAACATAAAAATAGTACCCATAACTGTGGTTGACTACAGCTATGAGGTGCTAAAAAATCTAGGATATGCTATAAGCCAAGCCGTAAGAGATTATGAGTATAACACTGTGATAATTGCAAGCTCAGATTTTTCTCACTATGAACCACATGAAATTGCAAAACAGAAGGATCTTTATGCTATAGAATCTATTCTCAATCTGGACGAAAAAGAGTTTATAAAAAGAGTTATAGAAAAAGACATTTCAATATGTGGAGTAGGCCCAATAGTTATCACAATGATAGCCGTAAAATTACTGGGAAGTAAAAGAGCAAAACTTGTTGAGTATCAAACTTCAGGTAATGTAACAAGAGATTTTGATCAAGTTGTAGGATATGCTGGAATAATTTTTCCTAAGTAAAGAAAGTGGAAAGATTAGGAATAGTTGGACTTGGAAATCCAGGATATGAATATGCTAACACTCGCCATAACGTGGGATTTATGGTGGTTGATTATTTACAAGAATTCTTTAAATTTCCACCATACAAAAAGACAAGCTCAAATTTAATTACTTTCGGAAGAGTACACAACACAGAGGTCTATCTGGTAAAACCTCAAACTTATATGAACCTAAGTGGTATAGGAGTCAAAGAATTTTTAGCAAAGTTTAACTTTAAACCCGAAGAAGTTCTTGTAATCCACGATGATCTTGATCTTCTTGTAGGAACCATTAGGATCAGATTTGATGGAAAAGATGGAGGACATAATGGAATAAAATCCATAATAAAAGAAATCAATACGCCTAATTTTTATAGGCTTAGAATAGGTATTGGAAAACCTAAAGATAAAAATCAAGTTGTAGAATATGTATTAGGAAATTTTGAAGATGAGGAATTTACAATAATTAACAAAATTATACAAAGCTCCCCCCAGATAGTAGAAACTATCATAGAGAAAGGATGGGAAGTAGCTCAAAACTTATACAACAGAAAATGCCTATTCTCTTAGAAAAGGTCTTAAGAAGTAGTGAATTTAGCAATTTAGAAAAAGAAATTAACTCAAGGAGCAATATTAAGCTTTTTGGAATTTACAAGGGATTCTTTCCCTTACTTTTTTTATACCTAAAAAGATATAAAAGACCAATTTTATGGGTAACTAATAATGAAGAGGACTTAAGCATATGGGAAGACTTACAAGAAGATTTGGAATTAAGCATATTACCTCCTTATGTTCATCTTCCGTATGAAAGACCTCTAAGATCGCCACAGGTTCAAGGAAAAAGGTTAAAAGCTATTTCCGACATAATTTACAACAATAGTTTTTCTATAGTAGCTTCCTTAAAATCCCTAATCTACCCTCTTATACCCAAAGAAAATATTGAAAAAAGAATTTTAAAAATTAAAGTGGGAGAAGAAATAACTCGAGAAAAGATAGAAAAATTCCTCGCAGAAAACCTATATCAAAGAACACCTCAGGTAGAAAAGATAGGAGAGTACAGTATAAGAGGTGGAATTCTTGATATATTCCCTCCACTATATGAAAATCCCATAAGAATAGAATTTTTTGGAGATGAGATTTCTTCTATAAGATTCTTTAACTTAGAAGACAAAAGATCTATAAAAACTACAAAAGAAGTTATTTTAACCCCCATTTCGGAATTGATTGAAGATAAAAATGAAGAGAGCTATTTTCTAAAAAACAAAGAGATAAAAACATATCTATTTTCATATTTACCTAAAGACACCATCTTAGTCTTTGAAAACCATAAAGCAAGCCTTGCATTACTTGAGAAATGGACTGGAAAAGGACTTGCAAATTTTGAAAAAAGAAGAACTAAAGAAAACCTACCTGAAGGTTTATATCTTACCGACTATGAATTACAAAATTTCATTTCTAAATACCAAGTTTTAGACTTGAACAGCACAGAGCCAGATCTTGTATTTACTATTTACTCTCCTCCATCCTACCGAGGTACTAACGAATTTTTTGAAAAAAACATAAAATCCTTCCTTGAAAATGGCTGGGAAGTACACATATTCTCAGAACACCAAGACATAATAAGAACAAGATTAAAAAACCTAAATGTGAAATACTTAACCGAAGAAAAAGTAAGAGAAGGATTCTTATGGGAGAATGAAAAAGTCCTTGTGATTACCGATTATGAAATATTTGGTAAAAAAAGAAAAAGAAAACCAATAAGATACGAAAAGGGATTAAAACCAAAAGATTTATATCTATTAAAAGATGGAGATTATGTGGTACATGTAAATTATGGAATAGGAATATTCAGGGGCTTAAAAAAGCTTAAAATAGACGATGTAGAAAAGGAATTTATATACATTGAATATGCTAACAATAGCTTTTTATATGTACCCTTAGAGGAAATGCATCTTATCCAAAGATACGTATCCTCTTCACCAGAACCCCCTCAGATAAGCAGATTAGAATCTCACCAATGGGAAGAAACCAAAAGAAAAGTAAAAGAATCGGCAAAAGAGATTGCAGAAGAATTGTTAAAAGTTTATGCCCAGAGAGAATTAACAGAGGGTTTTGCCTTTTCTCCAGATAGTCCTCTTCAGGAAGAGCTTGAAGCAAGTTTCCCTTATGTAGAAACAGAAGATCAAATAAAAGCCCTTAAAGAGATAAAAAGGGATATGGAATCAAAAAAACCTATGGAAAGGGTACTGATTGGAGATGTGGGGTTTGGTAAAACAGAACTTGCCTTAAGAGCAAGTTTTAAAGCAGTTCTAGATGGAAAACAAGTGGCAATCTTAGTGCCGACTACTATTCTTGCCTACCAACATTGGAAGGTATTTCGAGAAAGATTAGAAGTATTTCCTGTAAACGTAGAGATCTTAAGCAGACTCAAACCTAAATCAGAACAAAAGAGAATAATAGAAAGAATAAGAAAAGGGGAAATAGACATTATTATAGGAACCCACCGAATATTACAAAAAGATGTGGAATTTAAGGACTTGGGTCTCATCATAGTAGACGAAGAACATAGATTTGGAGTCTTACAAAAAGAATCCTTTAAAAAGAAATATCCACATGTGGACATTCTTTATCTTTCTGCAACTCCGATTCCTAGAACCCTATCTATGGTTCTTTCTGGAATAAGGCAATTTTCTGTGCTTGAAACTCCTCCTGAAAACCGATTGCCTATTCAAACCTTTGTTGTTGAATATAATCCTGAGATCATTCAAGAAGGAATAAGAAGAGAATTAGAAAGAGGTGGACAAGTATATTACGTATGTAATGATATAGAAAGATTAGAGAAAATAAAAGAAGAACTAACAAAACTTGTTCCGGAGGCAACTTATTCCATAGCACACGGAAAAATGGACGATGAAGAACTAACAGAGGTTATGAGTAATTTCTATGATGGCAAAATAGACGTCTTAATAGCCACCACTATTATAGAATCAGGTATCGATGTTCCAAATGCCAACACATTATTTGTAGAAAATGCAGAACATATGGGACTTGCTCAACTTTACCAACTGAGAGGAAGAATAGGAAGATCCTATAAACAAGCATATGCCTATTTTCTTCATGCTCCTCTAAAAAAACTATCTTTAGATAGCATTAAAAGACTTGAAGCACTAAAGGAATTCTCAAGCCTTGGATCAGGATTAAGACTTGCCTTAAGAGACCTCGAAATAAGAGGAGCAGGGAAAATTCTTGGAAAAGAGCAGCACGGACATATAAACTCTGTTGGTTTCTATTTATATCTTCAACTTTTGGAAGAAGCTATAAATGAATTAAAGAACAGTCAAGGAAAAAGTGAAAAAAACAAAGTAAATTGCCGTATTACACATCCATTTCCAGCAATCATACCAGAATACTACATAAGTCAAAGTAGCGATCGTATATATTATTATCAGAAATTAGCTCACTTAGAAGATATAAATGATATAGATAAGATAAGAAAAGAATTAGAAGATATCTATGGTCCAATTCCAGAGCCAGTGGAGAACTTGTTTATTCTATCTCAGATAAAGTTTTTTGCAGAAAAAATAGGCATAGAAAAAATTGAAATATCAGAAGATAAAACAAAATTAACCTATTCAAAAGGCATTGAAAGAACCTTGAACCTACCAAGAGGAAACTATAAGAAAAAGATCCAATTTCTGCTCCAATTCCTCAAAGACATCTCCAATATTAAGTAAAATTGTGTTATAATCGCAATCAGGTTTTTATTTCAAAAACTGTAAAGTATGAGGTGAGATGACATGAAGAAACACAGTATCTTTAAGATCTTATTCATTGTTTTTGTTGCAATCTTTATCCTTGGAGGAGCTTTTGTAGCCCTTGTATATCATCAGATGAAAAACTATCCTGTGCTAAAAATTAACGGTATGCCCGTAAGCAGACAAGAGTATAAAGACAGATTAAACTTCATAAAAACTCAGTATTCTATCATGTTTGGTGTTGATTTTACCACCACTCAGGGCCAAAAAATGCTTTCACAAGTAAAAGAAGAAACTATTAAAGATATTGCTCGTTGGAAAATTGTACAAGCAGAAACCAAAAAGAGAGGAATTTCAGTCTCCGAAAAAGAAGTTGAGACAAGATTAAAAGAAATAGAGAAAGAATTTCCAAGTGTACTACAATTTGAAATAACTCTTTCCCAGTATGGTTACGACAGAAACACTTTTAAAGAAGAACTTAGAAAAAACCTACTCATGAGAAAACTTATGGATGAGATTGGAAAAGATGAAAAAGTAACTGAAGATGAAATAAAGAAATATTACAATGAGAATATAAAACTTTTTGAACATCCTAAGGAGTATAAAGTTTACTCTATATTTATAAAAGACGAGAAGAAAGCAAAAGAAGTCTATAATGAACTTCTCTCTAATAAAATAACCTTTACTGATGCTGCAAAGAAATACTCTGAAGATACAACCACAAAAGATTCAGGTGGAGATTTAGGATTTATCACTCAGGGTACTCTTCCTGAGGAGGTTGAAAAAGTAACCTTTACCTTACCTCTTAACCAAATAAGCAAACCTATTAAAACCGATGAAGGATATTACATAACAAAAGTTACTGAAATAAAAGAGGCTTATACTACACCTTACTTCCAAGCTAAAGCAGAAATAGAGGATAAACTCCTTTATGATAAAAGATCTAAGGTTTTCAATAAGTGGCTTGAGGAGCAAGTAAGTAAAGCTAAGATAGAAAAAGACTTTTCAGATAACGATATATGGATGAAACTATGGAGAAAAATCGTCGAAATCCAACAAATATTTTATAGAAAAGAAGCAAAAACACCATTACCCAAAACTGACGAATAGTAAAATTACTATTTTTTCCAAACAGCATATGGCCTTATTTCTTAGAATTACTTTTCTAAAATATAGCATAAAAACTTGCTTTTTATAAAGTAAGTGCTATAATTTAAGTGAACTTCGTATTTTTAAAGATAAAGAGAAAAATAAAATGGACGAAAAAGAAAAAATATGTAAAGAATTTATAGATCTCTACTCTGTAGTAAAGAGAGTGAGGGAAGAATGTCCATGGGACCAAAAACAAACCCCTCAAACTCTCATACCATATTTTCTTGAAGAAGCTTATGAGCTCATAGATGCTTTAGAAAAAAATGATCAGGAAATGATAAAAGAGGAGTTAGGAGATATTCTCTTGCATGTACTTATGCAAAGTATAATGGCAGAAGAAAAAAATAGATTTAATTTTGAAGAGGTATGTAAAAATTTAAAAGTCAAGTTAATAACAAGACATCCTCATGTATTTGGAGAAGTTAAAATAGAAGGGGTTGAGGATGTCTTAACAAATTGGGAAAGTATAAAAAGCAAAGAAAAAGATGAAAAGGGAATCCTGAGTGGAATTCCTCAAAATATGCCTGCCTTACTTACTGCTTTTAGAATACAAGAAAAAGTCTCCCACGTGGGTTTTGATTGGAAGAATAGTAAAGAAATAATACCTAAACTCTACGAAGAGTTAAAAGAGTTAGAAAAAGCAATTCAAGAAGACAATAAAGAAGATATGGAAGAGGAAATCGGGGATCTACTATTTACCATAGTAAATATAGCAAGACATTTAGGAATTGATCCAGAATCTTCTTTGAGAAAGACAAACAAAAAATTTACAGAGCGCTTTAAATACATAGAAGATAGAATAAAAGAATCTGGTAAAGAATGGAAAGATTTTAGCTTAGAAGAATTGGATAAACTTTGGGAAAGCTCGAAAACTTTATAGAAGTTTTTATAAAAACCTATAATCAGAAAGGGGGTGACTAAGAGATGAAAAAGGCAGAGTTTATCGCAAAAGTAGCTGAGAAGGCAAAAATCACCAAGAAAGAGGCAACAAAAGTAGTAAATGCTGTATTAGAAACCATCACTGAAGCTCTCTCTAAGGGGGATACTGTTCAATTTGTAGGCTTTGGAACCTTCTCTGTAAGAAAGAGAGCGGCAAGAGAAGGGAGAAATCCCCGTACTCAACAACCAATTAAGATTCCTGCCACAAAAGTTCCAGTATTCCGTCCAGGAAAAGAGCTTCGTGAAGCAGTAAAGAAGTAAAACTTATCTCCGGGCTGGGGATTTCCCCAGCCCGGAAACATTTTTTTGGGAGTGGAAAAATGGCAAAGAAGCTATTTCTCGAAGATGAGCATGTAAAATATGGCGCGAAGTTTTTTGAATTTTCCGGTTGGTGGATGCCTTTAGAATACTCAGGAACTATAAATGAGCACCTTACTGTAAGAAACCATGTCGGAATTTTTGACATCTCCCATATGGGACGAATACTCTTAAAAGGAAAGGGAGCAAAAGATCTTGTCCAATATATTACTACTAATGACGTAAACAACCTCTATCCTGGAAAAGCTCAATATTCACTCGTATTAAATCCTACTGGAACGATTAAAGATGATATTATCGTTTATAAAATAGATGAAGAAGAATTTTTAATGGTTGTAAACGCAATAAATACTCAAAAGATTTTAGACTGGTTAAATATACACAACAAATTTGGTGTAAATATTTTAGATATTACCACTGATACTACTCTACTAGCCATTCAAGGGCCAGCTTCCGAAAAAACCCTTGAGGATTATTTTAATTTAAATCTAAAAAACCTAAAATACTATCATTTTCAAAAGAATCACATAATTATCTCCAGAACAGGATATACTGGTGAAGATGGATTTGAGATAATATCAGATCTAGATACAGGGAGAAAAATATTTAAAGATTTGGTAGAGAATAAAAAAGTTTTACCCTGTGGATTGGGAGCAAGAAATACTTTAAGAATAGAAATGGGATACCCTCTATACGGGCACGAAATAGATGAAAATACAACACCATGGGAAGCCAACTTAGGATGGGTAGTAAAAATTAATAAAGGAGATTTTATAGGAAAGGATGCACTAATAGAGAAAAAGAATAAGAAAGAGAAATTTCTAAAAGGATTTATCATGTTAGAGAATGGTATACCAAGAGATAGCTATGAAGTATACTTAGGAGAGGAAAAAATTGGCTATATCACAAGCGGAACCTTTTCTCCTATATTGAAAACAGGTATTGGTATGTTATATACTACCAAGGATATTGAAAATGAAATATTTATTAAAATAAGAGAAAAATTCTTAAAAGCAAAAATTGAAAAGCCACCTTTTATTAAAAATACTTCCATAAAGAAAGGAGAGAAGTGAAAATGTATCCAGAAGATAGAAAATACTCAAAAGATCATGAATGGGCAAAATTAGAGGGTAATATTGCCATCATTGGAATTACCTACCATGCTCAGGAGGAGCTAGGTGACATAGTACACATAGATCTACCAGAGGTAGGAAAAGAAGTAAAACAAAACGAAGTTCTTGCAGTAGTTGAATCAGTCAAGTCTGCATCTGATGTTTATTCTCCCCTCTCTGGAAAAGTCGTTGAGGTCAATGAAAATTTAAAAACCAAGCCAGAACTCATAAATGAAGATCCTTATAATGCAGGATGGATCGTTAAGTTAGAACTTTCAGACCCAAAAGAGTACGAAAGTTTGCTTTCTGCAGAGGAGTATAAAAAACTCATTGGAGAATAGTTGAATGACGTACTTTCCTCATACTCCACAAGAAATAAAGGAGATGCTGAATACTATAGGATTAGAGTCTATAGAGGACCTTTTCTCTGAAATCCCTGAAGAGATAAGACAAAAAGCAAAAGAAAACTTCAAAATTCCAGCATCTCCCTCAGAAATCGATCTTTTAGAAGAAATAAAAAATATAGCAAGAAAAAATATTGGAAAAGACTATATTTCCTTTCTTGGCGGTGGAGCCTATAAACATTATATCCCACCCTTTGTGAAATTGGTCTCCCTCTTTCCTACATTTTATACTGCCTATACCCCTTATCAACCAGAAATAAGTCAGGGTGTATTACAATCTATCTTTGAGTATCAGAGCCTTATTTGTGATCTTACTGGAATGGAGGTAGCAAACGCCTCTTTATATGAGGCAGGTTCAGGAATAGCAGAAGCTGCTCTTATGTCAGTTAGAATCACAGGAAAAAAGGAAGTTATTGCATCTTCAGGTCTTAATCCTGAATATATCTCAGTACTTAAGACCTATCTTCAAGCCCAAAACATTGAACTTAAAATAATACCTCTTGATGAAAAGGGTGAAACAGATGTTGATTTTCTTGAAAAAAATATATCTCCTAAAACTTCTGGAGTTATAATACAAAACCCTAATTTCTTTGGAGTTATAGAGACTAAACTCAAAGATATAGAAGAACTAATTCATAAAAATAATGCCCTGTTTATTCTCTCCATATATCCTATATCTCTTGGTATTCTCAAACCCCCTTCTGAATACAATGTAGATATTGTTGTGGGAGAAGGACAATCCTTAGGAATACCATTGGGATTTGGTGGACCTTATTTAGGAATTCTTGCCACAAAAAAGGAATTTATAAGACAAATTCCAGGAAGAATAGTTGGAGAAACCATAGATCTAGAAGGTGAAAGAGGCTTTGTGAATACCCTACAAACTAGAGAACAACACATAAGAAGAGCGAAGGCCACATCAAATATATGCACAAATGAGGCCCTATCAGCTATATCTGCAGCTGTTTATATGGCAATTCTTGGAAAAAAAGGTATTAAGAAAATCGCAGAAGTCTGTTTTTCGAGGGCACATTATTTGAGAGAGAGAATGCAAAAAGAAGTAAATTTAGAAATCACATATCCAAATTCCCATTTCTTTAACGAATTTGTAATTAAAATTCCTGAAAATAGTGAGAATTTCTTGAAAAAGTTAGAAGAAAAAAAGATTTTAGGAGGAATTCCTTTATCCAGGTTTTATAAAGACAGAGATAAGGAAATACTCGTAGCGGTAACAGAAAGAAATTCTTTAGAAGAACTTGAGTATTATATAAAATCTCTTAAGGAGGTCCTTAAGAAGAATTGAAAAAGAAAATACCTTTAATAAAAGAACTAAACAATGACGAGAAACCTACTATACATTTACCAGAGCCATTAGAAGATTTTTTACCTGAAAAAATACTACCCAAAGATTTGTTAAGAGAATCTCTACCCATTCCTCAGATAAGTGAGATTGAAGTAGTAAGACATTTCACAAATCTATCCCATATGGGATATGGGGTTGACCTCGGTTTTTATCCTTTAGGGTCATGTACTATGAAATATAATCCAAAAATCAACGAAGAAATTGCAAATAATGAATATTTTACTGATCTACATCCTTACACTCCTGAAGAACTATCTCAGGGAGCCCTTGAAATAATCTACAAACTTGGAGAAGCCCTTTCTAAAATAACAGGGATGGACAAATTTACATTCCAGCCTTCTGCTGGAGCCCATGGAGAATTAACAGCCCTTCTTATAATAAAAGCCTATCTAAGGAACAAAGGAGAAAATAGGAACATAGTACTTGTACCTGACTCTGCCCATGGCACAAATCCAGCAAGTGCATCAATGGCTGGATTTGAAACTATAGAAATACCATCCGATGAAAGAGGCCTTGTAAATCCAAACATTTTGGGAAAATATCTAAATAAAAATGTGGCTGTGTTAATGTTAACAAATCCTAATACTCTTGGACTTTTTGAAAAAGACATCCTTAAAATAGCTCAAATGGTTCATGATGAGGGAGCACTCTTGTACTATGATGGTGCCAATTTAAACGGAATTATGGGTTATGCTCGTCCTGGAGATATGGGGTTTGATGCGGTACATGTCAACTTACACAAAACCTTCTCTACACCCCATGGTGGGGGAGGTCCAGGTGCGGGTCCCGTAGGAGTAAAAGACTTTCTAAAAGATTACCTACCTGTTCCTACGGTAGAGTATGATGGAAACAAATACTATTTAAACTACCAGGTTCCTAAAACTATAGGACGAGTAAGAACCTTTTATGGTAACTTTCTGGTTATGCTAAAAGCTTATGCCTATATCAGGCTATTAGGAGATGAAGGTCTAAAGAAAACTACTGAGATGGCAGTGCTAAATGCAAATTATCTAAAAGAAAAATTAAAAGCTTATTTCGAACTTCCATACCCATCCATATGTAAGCATGAGTTTGTGCTATCAGGTAAAAATCTAAAAGAAAAAGGAATAAAAGTCCTTGATATTGCAAAAAGACTTTTAGACTATGGAGTACATCCCCCAACTATATATTTCCCCTTAATAGTAGAAGAGGCATTAATGATAGAGCCCACAGAAACAGAAACTAAATATACTCTTGATGAATTTGTAGAAATCATAAGAAATATTTTAAAAGAGGTCGATGAAAATCCTGATATAGTTAAGAATGCACCTCATAATACTCCTGTAAAAAGATTAAACGAAGTATATGCAGCAAAGGTACTAAAGGTAAATTGGAAATGACCATCAAAGTAACTCCTATCAATACTCTACCTGTAAGTGTAACAGGAGATTATTGTGCTTTACAATGTGAACACTGCAAAGGACATTTTCTCAAAAATATGACTCCCTTACAGTTCTTAGAAAGTAAACTCCAAAAAGACAACAATTACAAAAGTATTCTTATAAGCGGAGGATATAATAGTGAGGGAGTACTTCCTCTTACCGATGCTAAATTAGCACAAATAAAAAAACTTAAATCTCTTGGTTATGAATTAAACTTTCACTTAGGTTTGGTAACTCCTGAGAACATTAAAAAGCTTAAAAATATCCCCGATATGGTATCCTTTGATCTCATGCTTGATGACTTTGTTATAAAAGAAATTTTTAATCTTAAAAACAAAAATAGTGAAAACTTTAAAGAATCCTTTCTAATTCTTAACGAAAACTTTCCAGTAAGTCCTCATATTTTGATTGGAGCAAATTATGGAAAAATTCAAAAGGAATATGAAGCAATAGAATTCTTAGAAAAAATAAAACCTAAGAAGCTTATATTTATCATAATCACTCCCTTAGAAAATACAACTTTTAGAGATATAAATCTTCCTTCCTTAAAAGAAATAGAAGAACTTTGGAAATTTACCAAGAGAAAACTACCCCAAACCAATCTATATTTAGGATGCGTAAGACCCAAAGGAGAATACAGATATAATGTAGACTCTCTTGCTTTAGAACTCGGCTTTAAAGCAATAGTTAATCCTCACTCTGATGTAATTAAAAATTCAAATAATACTCAAATTTTTGAAGAGTGCTGTGCCCTACTATGAAGATTGGAGTATCTTCTGGAAGCCTTGAGGTATTAAAGAGAAGAGTAGTCAAGAAAGACTCTCCTACAACTCTCTACCTTTTAGTAGGTAATAAATGTCTTAATAATTGTGCCTTCTGTATTCAAGCAAGAAATATGAGAAAAGAAAGCTTTATGCTATCGAGAATTTCATGGCCTCCTATAGAGCTTAAAGAGCTTGAGATACTTCTATCAGAATTTAATCCTTTCAAAAGAATATGCCTACAAGTAACCAACCATATAGGATGGAAGAATAACATCACAGAGGTAATAAATAATCTTAAAAAACATAACATACCTATATCTATCTCAGCACCTATAGAAAACTTAGAGGATGTCAACTTTCTTTTTCAAAAAGGAGCAGAAAGGATAAACATATCCATAGACGCAGCAGAGAAAGAACTTTATGAAAAAATTAAAGAAAAAAACTGGGAAGAGAAAATAAACCTTATAAAAGAAGCAAGCAAAAACTTTCCCGAAAAAATAACTACCCATATTATTGTAGGTTTAGGAGAAAAAGAAAATAAATTAGTAGAGCTCATAAGAGATCTCTCCAATTGGAGAGTTAGGATTGCCCTCTTTGCCTTTACGCCTCTTCCAGGTACTCCTCTTGAGAATATACCTCAACCCTCTTATCAAAAATATAGAAAAATACAAATAATCACATATCTACTGCAAAACCATTTGATAGACTTTAAAGACTTGAAATTCAAAGATGATGACCTTATACTTACTAAAACTATCATAGAAAAAACTTACCCATATTTTAATGAAATCTTCAAAACCTCAGGTTGTCCTGAGTGCAATCGACCCTATTACAATGAAAGTCCAAGAATTACGCCTTATAATTACCCAAGAGACCTTACATTAAAAGAAATAAACGAAATTAAATTGCTTTTGGAAAATGGAGCAAGAGTTATATAAGATTCTCTACATAATAAAAGAGTATTCAAAAATTTACGAGATTACACCCTATATAGTAGGTGGCTTCATCAGAGATTATCTATTAGGGAAGAAACCTCAAGATATAGACTTTTTAATTGATCCTTTTAATATAGATTTTATAGACAATCTATCAAAAATCCTAAAGGGCAGACTTGTCATATTAGATGAGGAGAGGAAATATTTCAGAATAGTAGTAAAAAATAAAGAAAACACTTTTGTCCTTGATTTTACTCCTATATATCAGCAAAATTTACTTCTTGAAATAGTTAGAAGAGACTTTACAATAAATTCCATCGTTTTGAATCTTAGAAACTTCGAAATATACGATCCATTAAAAGGCTTAAAAGATTTAGAAAGGAACGTATTAAAACTATCCTCTCCTGACTCTCTAAAAGAGGATCCCCTAAGAATATTAAGAGTTTTTAGGTTTGGAGCATCAGGATTCAAGATAGACAAGAGTGTTTTTGAAAGTATTAGAAAAAATAGTCAAAGACTCTCAAAAATAAAACCTGAAAGAATTCACGAGGAATTATATAAAATATTAAAAAATCCTTTTACTTCTTATATATGGAAAGAAATGGAAGAATATAATGTATTGAGAGAAATATTTCCTGAGCTTTCCGAGATGAAAAACATTCCATGGAGCGAGCCTCACCACGAAAACCCTTTAGAGCATTCTATAACCACACTATACGTATTAGAGGAGCTATTCTATAATATAGACAAAATTTTCCCCTCTATTAAAAAAGAACTCGAAAAGTATTTTAGCGAAAAATTGTTCTCAGAATTTACAAAAAAAGAGACTTTAAAACTTGCAAGTTTACTACATGATATCGGAAAAAGTAAGACCTATAGCATAGACGAAAACAATCTTGTCCATTATTACGGACATTCCAAGGTTGGCTCAGAGATGTTAGAAGAAATTGCAGAGAGATTAAAACTGAGTAATAAGGAGTTGTCCTTTATACAAAAAATTATAAGAAATCATATGTACCTTATCGATTTTATTAAAAATCAAGAGATAAATCCAATTCATAAATTAATCTCAAGAGTAAATGAAGATGTGCCATCTCTTATTTTCCTTTTCATTTCTGACCAAATAGCCATAAAAAGAACCTTTGAAAACAAAGAATATTTTGAGAAACTTTTACAGGATTTCTTTAAACTAAAAAGCATACCAAAACCTTTGCTAAGTGGACATGAAATCATGCAATTATTCAATCTTCAACCTTCTCCTTTGGTAGGCATCTTGAAAGAAAAACTTATAGAAGCCCAAATAGAAGAAAAGATAAAGACAAAAGAAGAAGCAATAAGATTTTTAAAAGAAATTTTAGAGAATGAAAGAAATACCTCAAGAGATCATTCATAAAATAATGAAAGATCTATTAGAAAAACTCTATTTCCCCTTTGAGTGGGGAAGAGAGACCCTATTTTACTTTTATTATTTTCAGAAGGGAGAAGAGGAAAAATTAATAAAGTCTTTTAAATATTATAAGGCCTTTAAAAACCAGATATCTCAGAAAGAAGATGAACTTAATAAACTTGTTAAAAAACTTAAAGAAATAAAAGATCTAAGAGAAAAAATCTTGCTCAAAGCAAGAATTCCTGAAGAAATTAACGATGTAAGCCTCATAATAGATGATATTAGAAAACTAATTAATAAACTTGAAATAATTTTGCCTGAAGATATTGTTCCTCCCGAAAAAGAGTCTCTATCTTATGAAAATTTTTTATGGGAAACTTTATCTTTTTATTTAAAAATGACAAAATTCATAACTTTTGCAATAAATTTCGAAAAAATTCCTAAGTTATCAGAAAGATTCAAAGGAGAAAAGATATACGAATACAATATTCCATACAAAATTGAAAGCGAAAAAACCTTCTTACAAAATTTAATCCTTGCAATATGCGGAATACCAGTCTTTGAGGAGATAGAGTTCTCACTATTAAACTCTATCTCCTCAAAGGAGGACAAAATTCCTGAAAGCTTAGAAATAAAAGAAGATGTCTTTATTTTTCATAAATAGAGATTTCTACCTTTTTAAGCCAGAATTCCCCGCTAGCCTCTTTGTCTAATCTTATCTCTATTACATTCGTCTGTCCATTAAGCCAGTATCTCGAAATATTAAAAGAGGGTGTGATATAATAGTCACTTCCAAAATCAAAACCGCTGATCAACTCCTTAGTATTCACCAAAATCGATATTGGAGCCCACGTTTCTTGAGTAATAAAAGATGAGGATATACCTGTAATTTTGAGTATAACTCTTTTAGGAGATTCTAAGGAAGAAACAGGAGTATAGATCTTTAGATTACTTCCACCTTTTAGAAATGCTAAATGATAAGCTCCATCCTCCTTTTCCAGTTCAACTCCTTTACTAACCTCATAACTTAAATTGCCTTTTGGCGGATTTTTTGTAAAATCAATGACAAAAGTTTGCTTGGCAAGCCCAATATTCAGCATTAACAAAAGAATAATACTTAACACTAAATATCTCTTCATTTCCATTTATTCCTCCTTTGTTTCCTTTTTTATAGCTCTTGGATGGGAAAGAGTATAAGTTTTTCTTATCTGTTCAGAAGTTAGATGGGTGTAAATCTGAGTAGTAGAAATTCTTACATGTCCCAAGAGCTCTTGTACATACCTTAAATCTGCCCCACCTTCAAGAAGGTGAGTCGCAAAGGTATGTCTTAAAGTGTGAGGAGAGACTTTTTTATTAAAATCCTTGGTATACTTCTTAATGATCATCCTTATAGCTCTATCGGATATTCTTCCACCTTTCGCATTAAGAAAAAAGGCCTTTTCGGGTTTTTTTAAAAGTTTAGGTCTTACATGATCTTTATAAAGTTGAAGTATCTTAAGGGTTTCTTCACCCACTATTACAATTCTCTCTTTAGCTCTTTTACCAAATACTCTAATTTCTCCATAATTCCAATTAATATCTTCCTCATTCATGCCAACCAATTCACTTACTCTAATTCCTGTAGCGTATAAGGTTTCTATAATAGCCCTGTCTCGAATTCCAATAAGATCATCTAAAGAGGGTGAATTTAGAAGCTTCATTACTTCATCTACTGATAAAAATTGTGGAAGCTTTTTTTCCGCTTTAGGAGTTGGTATGAATACCGTTAAATCCTCGTTAATTTTTTCAAAAGTTAATAAATACTCAAAAAAGCTTCTCAAACTTATAACCTTTCTTACAAAAGTACTATTCTTATAATTTTTTTGGGCTATGAACTGAATATAACTCCTAACATTTCGTTTATTTGTAAAGTCTAAGTCTTTTTCTTTACAATATTTATAAAAATCCATAAGATCCCTTGAATAACTCCTTAAAGTGTTTGGAGAGTAATTTCTCTCAAATCTCAAATAATTTATGTAATTTTCTATTTCTCTTTTTAAATCCAGAATCATACGTTAATAGCAAATCTCCTTATCACATCATCAAGGTCTCTAAGAGCTCTTTCAGCAAGTAATCTATTTCTAAGCTTTTTATCCTTTACTGGTCTTTCAAGAGGCAACAGTATACCCCAATTTGCATTCATGGGTTGAAATTGTTTTACCGGAACTTTGGTAGTAACATAAGAAATCAAAGCTCCAATCATAGTGGTTGGGGGCAATATAATTAAAGGTTTCCCTTTATATAAACGTGCTGCATTTATTCCTGCTACAATTCCCATGGCAGCTGATTCCATATATCCTTCCACGCCTATCAATTGCCCTGCAAAAAACACTCTTTCATTCTTTATAAATTGAAGAGTAGGCTTTAAAAATTTTGGAGCATAAAAATAAGTATTTCTATGCATTACTCCATATCTTGCAAATTCTGCATTTTCAAGTCCAGGAATCATTCTAAAAATTCTTCTTTGTTCTTGAAATTTTAACCTAGTTTGAAATCCTACCATACTATAAAGAGTCTTCTGTATATTCTCAGGTCTAAGTTGAACAACTGCATAAGGTTCCTTTCCGGTTTTAGGATCTATTAATCCCACAGGCTTCATAGGACCATACCTTAATGTATCAATACCTCTTCTGGCAAGCACCTCAATAGGTAAGCATCCTTCAAAAAACTTTTCCTCTCCAGGATAATGAGATTCAACAGTTTCAGCATTAACTAATTCTTCCACAAATCTTTCATATTCCTCTTTAGTCATAGGACAATTAAGATAGGCCTCTTCTCCTTTACCATAACGAGAAGCACTAAAGACCTTTTCATAATTTATACTATCTGCATAAATTATAGGCGATACAGCATCATAAAAATATAAAGAATCGGTATCAAGAATTTCTATTAAATGTTCAGCAAAATCTGATGAAGTTAAAGGCCCTGTAGCAACTATTACTATACCTTCTTCAGGTATTTTTTTAACTTCTTCCCTTATTACAGTGACATACGGACTTTCAAGTAATATCTCTTGAACTCTTTTAGCAAAAAGTTCTCTATCTACAGCAAGAGCCACTCCAGCAGGAACTCTTGTTTCTTCAGCTACTCTTAAAAGGAGTGAGTCTAACTTTTTCATTTCTTCTTTCAAAAGACCTGAAGCATTTGTTAACTCTGTAGATTTGAAAGAGTTACTACAAACGAGTTCAGCAAGATATTCTGTCTTATGAACTGGAGTTGTAACCACAGGTCTCATTTCATATATTTCAACGGGAATTTTCCTCTTAGCAAGTTGCCATGCTGCCTCTGACCCAGCAAGCCCTCCTCCTATTATTTTGACTTTTTCCATCTTTTCCTCCTCCCTACCCAAACGATATAATTGCAATTTTCATTACTACATTTCTTAAACCCATTTCCCTTTAGTAAAACACTTCCACATTGAGGACATTTTTCATCTAATGGTTCATAAGGTGAAGCAAAACTACAATTAGGATAATTTATACAACCCCAAAACACCTTTCCTGTTTTTCTTGCTTTCTTCTTTACTACAATCCCGCCACATAATGGACATTTACCATGAGCTTCTTCATATATAGGCTTTGTATACTTACACTCAGGATATGCGGAACAAGCATAATATTTTCCATGTTTATTTTCTCTTATAACTAGTTCTCTACCACAGATAGGACAAAACTCATCAGTTTTTTCCACCACCTGAATTTTTCCAAAATTTTTAGATACTCTTTCAAGTTCCTCTTTAAATGAAGGATAGAATTTTTCTAATACTTCAATAGCTTTGACTTCGCCACTTTCTATCTTATCCAGATCTTCTTCCATTTTTGCAGTAAACTTTACATCAATAAGATGGGGAAACTGTTTTGTTAAAAATTCATTTACCACTTTTCCAAGAGTTGTAGGAACAAGCTCTTTCTTGCTAACTTCTACATATTTTCTCTCTTTCAAAGTTTCTATTATTGTAGCATAAGTACTTGGCCTTCCAATACCATATTTTTCAAGGGTCCTAACAAGAGTAGCCTCCGTATACCTTGGAGGAGGCTGTGTAAAAAACTGCTTCGGAGTAAGATTTATCAAATCTATGTCACTACCCTCCTGAGGAATATAGTCAACATTAACCTCCTCCTCTTCTTCTTCCTCTTTTTCCGTATAAAGAGACATAAATCCTGCAAATTTCAGCTTTCTTCCTTTAGAGACGAAGGTATAATCTCCACCTTTTATATCTATCTCTATTACATCGTATAAAGCATTAGCCATCTGACTTGCCAAAAATCTCTCCCATATAAGCTTGTATAATTTATATTGATCTTCTGTTAAATACTTTTTAACTTTCTCAGGAGTTCTTAAAACTGAAGTAGGTCTTATAGCCTCATGGGCATCTTGCATTCCTAACTTCTTTCTTTCTTTTCTCTCTTTACCTACATACTCTTTTCCAAAAACTGATTCAATATATGTAACAGCTTCTTCTCTTGCCTCAGGAGCAATTCTCGTAGAATCAGTTCTCATATAAGTTATAAGTCCAACCCTTTCATCTCCGATATCCACACCCTCATAAAGAGACTGAGCTATCTTCATAGTCTTACTTACAGGGAAACCAAGCCTTCTCGAAGCCTCTTGTTGAAGAGTACTAGTTATAAAGGGTAGCGGTGGTGTCTTTTTTTCTTCCTTTATTACAACTCTATCAATTTTGTACTCAAGATTATTTAATACTTCAATAAGTCTTTTTGCTTCCTTCTCATTCCTAATAGTTATTTCCTCTTCCTTATAAAAAACAAGCTTCCCATATATTATTTTGTCTTTATCTTCAAATTCACCATAAATATACCAGTACTCTTCAGGAACAAACTTTTCAATCTCTTCTTCTCTCTCACATATAAGTTTAAGTGCTACCGATTGTACCCTACCTGCAGAAAGCCCTCTTCTCACTTTTTCCCAAAGCAATGGACTTAACTCATAGCCCACAAGCCTATCAAGGATCCTTCTTGCTTGTTGCGCCTCAACTTTATCCAAGTCTATATCCCTTGGATTTCTTATGGCCTCCTGAATAGCTCGAGGAGTTATCTCATGAAACTCTATTCTTGTAAACTTATCTTTTGGAAGCTTAAGAGTCTCTACAAGATGCCAAGCAATTGCTTCTCCTTCCCTATCAGGGTCTGTAGCAAGATATAACTTTTCAACTTTTTTAGATAAATCCTTAATTGTATCGATAATCTTTTTTCGCGAAGGTAAGAGTACATATTTAGGTTTAAAGCCATTTTCTATGTCAACTCCAAGCTCCTTCTCTGGTAAATCTCTAATATGCCCGTAAGACGCCAAAACTTTAAAATCCTTACCAAGAATCTTTTCTATAGTTTTAGCCTTAGCAGGCGATTCTACAATAATCAATTTTTCTTTACTCATCAACTAAAGCACTCCCTTTTCTTGCATATCTTAATCCAGGATATTCCTCTACAAGGCCTTTCCCTTGCAAAGATATTATTATAAACATTAATGTCGATAAATCAATATTTAAATTCTTCATTAAGTCCTCGATAAATATAGGTTCAGAATTTAAAAAACTAAGTACAAATTTTTCTTCTGGGGTTATGTTAAATCTTCTCTCTTTCTTTATTTCATAGGCAATATTATACTCCTCAAGAATATCAAATACATCAACTACCATTTTAGCGCCATCTTTTATGAGCTTATTAGTACCCACGCTTCTTTCATCAGTCAATCTACCTGGAATAGCAAAAACATCTCTCCCTTCATTAGCCGCAAAACTCGCAGTAATTAAAGCTCCACTCTTTTCACCAGCTTCTATTACTAATACCCCTTGACATATTCCACTTATTATTCTATTTCTCTGCGGAAAAGTATAACGAGCAGGCTTTGTTCCTAGAGGATATTCACTAATTATAGCTCCATTCTCAATTATTCTTTCTGCAAGCTTCAAATTACCAGAAGGATATATATGGTCTAAAGAACTTCCAAGAACTGCGAAGGTTTTTCCTCCACCCTCTATAGCCCCTCTATGAGCATAAGTATCAATACCATAAGCAAGTCCACTCACCACTATAAATCCATATTTCACTAACTCTTTTGAGAAAGCTTCCGCCATCTTGATCCCATAAGATGATGGCCTTCTTGTCCCTACAATACCTATGAACTTATCACCTTTCAGATCTCCTTTATATAATAAAAAAAGCGGTGCATTTTTAATCTCTTTTAATAAAGGAGGAAAATCCTCTTCCCACAAAGTGGTCATTTTTACTTTATTTTCTTCCAACTTTTCCCATTCTCTTTCCAAATCAAACTTGCGTCTAAAAATGATAAACTCCTGAATCAAAGAGGATCCTAAAAATAAATTAATCAATTCACTCTCGGAGAGTAGAAAAAAATCTTTTGGAGATACAACATCAATCCACTCTCTCCACCTTCTAAACAAAGGAGAGAAAAAACTCAAAGCATATATATAAGGCTTATCCTCATTTTTAAAATGATACATTCCGAATTATTTTACCAGAATTTATAGAAAAATCAAAAAAGGGAAGGAGAAAAACTTTCTCCTTCCCACTCTTCCTTAAAAGATGAAATAAAGGATAAAGAGTATGGAGAGGACTATTAAAACAGGATTAAGTTCCTTTACTTTTCCAGTAAGAAGCTTTAATAATACATAACTTAAAATACCAAGGATTAAACCATTGGCCACTGAGTATGTGAAAGGCATTGCAATAATGGTTATAAATGCAGGGAGAGCTTCTGATACATCTTTAAAATTAACCTTTAATATAGGTTCCATCATAAGAAAGCCAACTATAACAAGAGCAGGAGCGGTAGCTGCAGATGGAATTATACCCGCAAGAGGCCAGAAAACAATAGAAAGTAGGAAAAGAAGCCCTGTAATCAAAGAAACTGCTCCTGTTTTTCCTCCCTCTGCAATACCAGATGCTGATTCTACGTAAGTAGTAATAGTAGAAGTACCACAGAGAGCTCCTGCTATAGTTCCCACAGCATCACTCACAAGAGCCCTTTCTGCCCCCTCAAAACTTCCATCCTCTTTTAGAATATTCAACTTAGAAGCAAGACCTGAAATAGTACCTACTGTATCAAACATATCCACAAAGGTAAAAGTGAAAATTATAGAAAAGAATCCCCACTTTAAAGCCCCTAATATATCTAATGCTAAAAAGGTCTTCGAAAACTCACTCCAGTTAGGTAAAGCAATTATATTACCTGTAAAATGTGTAATATATTCTCCATTTGATCCCTTGATAAAAGCCCCCACAATAGTGGTAATTAGTATACCAATAAGGATATTCCCTTTTACATTCAAAGCCATAAGCAAAGCTATGACAATTATTCCAAAAATAGAAAGGAGAGTTTCCGGAGTTTTTAAAGATCCAAGAGTCACAAGAGTAGCATCACTCTTTACTACAATTCCTGCAGATTTTAGGCCAATTAATGCAATAAATAATCCAATACCTACCGATGTGGCAAGCTTTATGTTAAGAGGAATTGATTGTACAATCCACTTTCTAACAGGCAGTATGGACAATATAAGGAAGATTAAACCATCAATAAATACTGCACCTAAAGCCACTTGCCATGGAAGTCCTAATCCTTGACATACTGAATAAGCAAAATAAGCATTCAAGCCCATTCCTGGTGCAAGGGCAAAGGGAAGCTTTGCATAAAGCCCCATAGTAAGAGTTGCTATCCCAGCTCCTATAGCTGTTGCCATTAAGACTGCACTTTTAGGCATACCTGCATCGCCTAATATGTTTGGATTAACAAATAAGATGTATGCCATGGTAACAAAAGTGGTAAGTCCTGCTATGATCTCATTGGACCATGATGTATCCTTTTCCTTGAAACCAAAATACTTGGCTAATGCTTGAAACAAGAAAAATACCCCCTTTCTAAAAAGACTTCTATAAACTTGAGATAAAATCCTCAAGACCTCTATAGGATAAGGCTTCAGCTAAATGCTCTATTTTAATATACTCACTTTCTTCTAAATCTGCAATAGTCCTTGCTACTTTTATCAATCTATCCACAGCTCTCATTGACAAATTCTTTTTATCCACAGCATTTATCAAAAAGCCCTGTGTCTCTTTAGAAAGAATACAATATTTCTTTATAGATTTTGGAGTCAATTGAGAATTCAACCAGAATCTCTCTTTTTTATATCTATCTTTCTGTACCTCTCTAGCTTTAAGTACTCTATTCCTTATCTCTTCTGAACTTTCTTCTTGGGTATCACTAAATATCTTATCTTTCTCAATTCTACCCACGTATACCCTAATATCCATTCTGTCTAAAAGAGGACCAGAAACCTTTGACCAATATTTTTTAACCTCATAGGGAGAACAAGTACACTCCTTTTCCTTATCTCCGAAATATCCACACTTACAAGGATTCATGCCTGCAATTAGAATAAATTGAGCAGGATAAACTACTGTATATTTTGACCTTGAAATAACAATTTTACCTTCCTCAAGGGGTTGTCTTAACGCCTCCAAAACATCTCTTCTAAACTCAGGAAGCTCATCTAAAAATAAAACTCCTCTATGGGCAAGAGTTACTTCTCCAATTTGAGGAGTAGAACCACCCCCAAGAAGACCTGCATAAGACACAGTATGATGAGGACTTCTAAAAGGTCTTTCTAATATTAATGATTCGTTATTTAAAAGGCCAGCAGCGCTATAAATCTGAGTTACTTCAAAAGCCTCTTCATAAGTAAGAGGAGGCAATATAGAAGGAAAGGTCCTTGCAAGAAGAGTTTTACCCGTACCAGGAGGACCTACTAATAGAACGTTGTGACCTCCCGCTGCAGATATTTCTAAGGCTCTCTTAGCATAAGCTTGTCCTTTTATAAAAGAAAAATCCTCGCTAAAAGTTGGTTTGTAATTTGGAAAATTGTATTTTAAAGGTTTTATCTCAGCTTCTCCTGTTAAAAACTTTACTACCTCTGAGATATGAGATACAGCATATATCTCAACACCATCTATCAAAGCACACTCAAATTCATTTTCTTTAGGTATAAAAAATCTTTTGTAACCTTTATTTCTTAGCTCATAAACCAAAGACAACAACCCTCTACCCTTTCTTATCTTACCCTCAAAAGAGAGTTCTCCAAAAAAGGCTGTTTCTTCAGGATTAAAATTAAACTTCATAGATGTAGAAAGAATGCCTATCGCAATGGGCAAATCAAACAAAGGACTATTCTTTTTTAAATCTGCAGGAGCAAGATTAATGGTTATTCTTTTTAAAGGAAAATCATATCCTGAATTCTTAAGAGCAGATCTTACCCTTTCCTTAGATTCTTGAATCTCTTGCTCTGCAAGTCCTACAATGTTAAAACTAGGTACACCACTGGAAATATCAATTTCAATCTCTACCTCATAACAATTTAATCCCCAGAGAGTCGCTGACTTTATTTTAGAAAGCATTAATTAGATACTCCCAATCTAAAATTTTCCCTGATTTAGATAAGATTATGCTCATGATGTCAAATCTTATTTTTTTAAATTTAGGTTTTTTAGTACTTATATATAGCTCAGCTATCTTCTTAATTCTGGTCTGCTTTGTACGATCCACTGCTTCAGCAGGTATGCCAAAATCCAAATTTCTTCTGGTCTTTACTTCAATAAAAATTAAAAGATCTCCCTTCTGTGCAATGATATCCACCTCTCCCAAAGGGACCTTGTAATTTCTCTCTAAAATAATAAACCCCCTTTTGTTTAAAAAATCTATGGTAAAGTCCTCCCCCAACTTACCTATTTCTTTATTGTTCATAAAAGTTTAAAACCTTTTCTATGGATCACAAGAGTGCCTAAATCTTTTATCTTCTCTCTATGTTCCTTTGTAGCATAACCTTTATGTTTACCAAAGCCATATTCAGGATATTCTTTGTCTAACTCCTTCATATACTTATCCCTTAAAACCTTAGCTACAATAGAAGCTGAGGCAATACTCAAACATCTTCGATCACCCTTCACTACAGTCTCTTGTGGTATGTCAATATCAGGTATAGGAATATTCCCATCTATAAGCAAATACTCAGGCTTAATCTCCAATCCTTCTACAGCCCTTTTCATTGCTAAAAAAGTAGCCTGTAAGATACCAAATTTTTCAATCTCTTCCACTGTTGCATAACCAAAACTCCAGCATAAAGATTCCTTTTTAATAATTTCAAAAAGTTCTTCCCTCTCTCTTGGAGTTAACAATTTAGAATCATTTACAGGAATAGAAGAAAAGGGAGGAAGGATGACTGCTCCTGAATAGACAGGACCAGCCAGTGCTCCTCTCCCTGCCTCATCCACTCCTGCAATGTATTTAAAATAATACCAAAGTTCTCTTTCTCTTTCTCCTAATGCACAAGGCCTATTCTTTGAGGAGGCCATAAGAGAAGTACTGCTTTTCCTACCAAATTTTTCTTTGGCACAAATCCCCAATATCTACTATCTACACTTACAGGTCTATTATCACCAAGGACAAAATAGCTATTTTCAGGCACTTTTACTGGTCCATAATTATCATAACTTTTATTCTTCACATAAGGCTCATCCAACACCTTTCCATTAACATAAACTATGCCATTTTTTATCTCTACCGTATCTCCAGGAAGACCTATTAATCTTTTTACATACTCCTTTGTAGGATCCTCAGGATATTTAAAAACAATGATTTCTCCTCTTTTAGGTTCTCTAAAATAATAAGGTATTCTTATTACAAGAACTGCTTCTCTTTCATTTAATGTAGGTATCATCGACCCTGTAGGAATATAAGATATCTGCAATATGAAGCTCTTTATTATGAACGCTAGTATAAATGCTAATACAATAGTCTCAAGAAGATCGTACCACTCATGTTGCTTTAGCTCCTGTCTCTTAGAAAGTATATTTCTAAATATCTCTAAAAGTTTATCCTTCATTTTCTTCCCTCTCAGCTATCTTAGCAGCCTTACCCTTTCTCTCTCTTAAGTAGTAAAGTTTTGCTCTTCTTACTCTACCTCTTCTCACTACCTCAATCTTCTCTACCAAAGGAGAATGGAGAGGAAAGATTCTTTCTACTCCTACACCCTGAACAACCTTTCTTACTGTAATTGTCTCTCTTATACCACCATGCTTCTTGGCGATTACGACTCCCTCATAAACTTGTATCCTTTCTTTATCCCCTTCTACTATACGATAATGCACTCTTACGGTATCTCCTGGCCATATTTCAGGAATATCTTTTTTCATATACTCCTTCTCTAAATTCTGAATTATAAGATCCATCTCTTATACCTCCTCTCTTAGTTCTTTTTTAATTTCTTCTAAAAGTTCAAGATCTTCTTGAGTTAACTCTACTTTTTCAAGAAGATCAGGCCTTTTTAAAAAAGTCTTTCTCAAAGCCTCTTTTCTCCTCCATCTTCTAATTTCCTTGTGGTTTCCAGAAAGTAAAATCTCGGGAACTTCCATACCCTCAAACTCTCTTGGATGAGTATATTGAGGATATTCTAATATGCCCCACTGAAAAGATTCTTCTTTCAAGGAATTAGGATCTCCCAAAACTCCTGGTATAAGCCTTACTATAGCATCTACTAAAACCATTGCAGGTATTTCTCCTCCAGTCAACACATAATCTCCTATAGATATCTCTCTTGTTATTATTTTCTTCACTCTTTCATCTACTCCTTCATATCTCCCACATATTAATATTAGATGATCCTTTTTTGATAATTCTTCCGCAATTTTCTGATTAAATAAATCTCCACTTGGCGAAAGTAAAATTACTTCGCTTTTCTCTTTTCTTAAAGTTTTCACAGCCTTAAATATGGGTTCAGGCTTCATCACCATTCCTGAACCGCCACCATAAGGATAATCATCTACAGTCCTATGTTTATCCTCTGTAAAATCCCTCAAATTATGCACTTTAATTTCTACAAAACCTCTATCCTGAGCCTTTTTCAAAATACTAACATCAAAAGGACCTCTAAACATCTCAGGGAAAATTGTTATTATATCTATCCTTAACATTTTTAATATTCTTTCATTTTTCTTATAACAATTTTTCCTTCCTCTAAATTTATCTCGACTATCACATCTTTAATTGCAGGAATATATATATCTTCCTCTTCTCCCTCCACAATATATACATCATTACTACCAGTTTCAAGTATCTCCTTAACCTTTCCTAAGTATTCTCCACTTTCTTCGTACACTGAAAGGCCCATTATCTGATAAGTATAATATTGACCTTCTGGAAGTTTTGGTAGATCCTCCTCCTCTATCAGAAGCCAGTTTCCTCTAATCTTTTCCGCCTCATCTCTTGTCAATATTTCAGAGAAATAAATTACATACCCTTTATTATGCTCTCTTATATTCTCTAAAGAGAGCTCCCTTCTTACCAGTAGAGTATCGCCCCAAGATAAATAGATCTTCTGTCCCTTCTTTAAAGTGCCAATTAAATCAAAGAAGGGCCAAATTTTAATACCACCTTTTATACCAAAAGGCTCACCTAACTTGGCTATTCTTACCAAACGAGATTTCATCCTTTATTGTAGAACTTCAATTACAACCTTCTTTCCCTTTTTAAGTCCAGCAACTCTTACAATAGTCTGTAATGCCTTAACCGTTTGCCCTTGCTTTCCTATTACTCTGCCTCTATCCTCTGGAGCAACCTTTACTTCAAGAATTACAGACTTTGTTCCTTCAACCTCCCTAACCTCAACTTCTTCGGGCTTCTGAACAATAGCCTTAATAATATATTCCAAAAGTTCTTTCATCCACCAAAGCCCCCTTTACGCAGAACTCTTAGCGGATGTCTTCATTGCTAAAAACTTATCCCAAACACCGTACTTTTTAAGAATACTAAGAACAGTATCGGTAGGTTGTGCGCCTTGGCTAAGCCAATACAGAATTCTTTCTTCCTTCAATTGAATAGTAGCTGGATCTGTCTTAGGATCATAAAATCCTAAGATCTCTAAGTGTTTGCCATCCCTTGGTTCTCTACTGTCCATAGCAACTATTCTGTAAGCTGGTTTATTCTTTGCACCAACCCTTGTAAGACGAATCTTTACCAACTAAAATCACCTCCTTAAATTATTTAAATCTTACCTAAGAAATGGGAATATAGATTTTTTCCCTTTGTTTATCTGCTTTATCAATTCTAAAGTCTGAAAATATTGCTTTAAGAGTCTATTTACATCCTGTACTGAAGTACCACTTCCTTTCGCAATTCTTTGTCTTCTACTTCCATTAATTATGGAAGGATTTCTCCTTTCCTCTGGCGTCATTGACTCTATTATAGCAAGAAATTTTTTGATTTCTTTCTCACTTAGCTCTACGTTTATTTTGTTTTTAGGAAAATAAGGAAGCATGTCTAATATCTGATCAAAAGTCCCAACCTTTTTAAGTTCCTTTAACTGAATATAAAAATCCTCAAGATCAAATTTAGACTTTTTTAATTTTTCTTCAAGTTTTGCCATCTTTTCTAATTCTATATTCTTCTCTATCCTCTCTACAAGAGATGCAAGATCACCCATTCCAAGAATTCTTGAAGCTAACCTATCTGGATAAAAATATTCTAAATCTTCAATTTTTTCCCCTACTCCTATAAATTTAATCGGTTTACCAGTAATAGCCTTAACTGACAAAGCTGCACCACCACGAGCATCTCCATCCATCTTCGTCAAAATAACTCCAGTCAGAGGCAATTTTTCATTAAATTTTTCAGCAATATTTACAGCATCCTGTCCTGTCATTCCATCTACTACAAGTAATATTTCCGAAGGATTATATCTTTTATTTAATTCATTTAATTCGTTCATCATCTCTTCATCAATATGAAGTCTCCCGGTAGTATCAACAATCATAACATCCGATAACTTCTCTTTAGCTACCTCTAAAGCCCCATCAATTATTTCGAAGGGACCTTTTCCATCCACATAAACAGGGACTTTAATTTTCTCAGCAAGAATTTGAAGTTGCTTGCCTGCAGCAGGCCTAAAAGTATCTGCTCCTACTAGAAGAACTCTTCTCTGTTCTTGAGCAAGTTTATAGGCAAGTTTTGCACAAGTAGTTGTCTTACCTGATCCTTGTAACCCCACCACTAAAATTATTCCTGGTTTTTTACTCCCTAAATTTAGATCTGCCTTTTCGCCCCCAAGAATATTTAAAAGCTCATAATACAATATCCTTATTATCTGCTCAGCAGGAGTAACACTTTTTAAGACATCTTCTTGTAAAGCCTTTGCCTTAACATTATTCAAAAGCTCCTTAACAACTTTATAATGAGCATCAGCCTCTAAGAGAGCTTGTCTTACCTCTCTTAAGGCTTCTTCTATATCCTTTTCAGTAAGCTTTCCTTTTCCTCTTAATTTTTTAAATACTTCTTGAAGCCTGCTTGTCAAATTCTCAAACATATTTCTCCCTTTTTAATTTTTTATAGAATTTTATAACACATAGGATACTATAGAAAATATATAGTTCATTGTCAATAATTCTATTTTTCCCAAAAATCAGGTAATTTACTCCATCTCTCTTTCAAAAAATGAGCCACCATTTTAGGCTGTCTATTCCTTGTAAAAACCCCTTTCTTATTGCCCACTACCCTCGTTATACTCTGTTTCGTCATAAAATCAGCAAAATTCCAAATATGCTCTCCCACAACAAAATCAAGCCTGTCAAGAACTCCCACAAATCTTTTAATCATCTCTTGTTGATACTCCTCTGTAAACATTAAGGGAGGATCAGAATGAAATCCAGAAATAGCATCTGCCCCGAACTCAGAGAGAATTATCGGCTTTCTGTATAATTCATACCACTCTCTAAGATCTCTTTCAAGTTGATATTCAATAACACTTAAATCTCCCGAATCGGTATACCATGAATAGTATCTATTAACACATATCACATCAACATATTTACTTACTTTCGTCTCACTTGCCTTAGTATTTTCTACTATGGTTATTGGTCTTGTAGGATCGAGCCTTCTTGTTTCCTCTATAACTCTCCTAAAATATTCCTCTGCTCCATCTTCGTAAGTTGCCGCCTCATTAGCTACGCTCCACATAATTACACTCGGATGATTTTTATCCCTCGCTATAAGTTCCCTCATAATTTCTAAATGATGCTCTAATGTCTTTCCATCAACCCTTCCTTCAGTAAAAACTTTTTCATTACGGTTCCATAAATTTAACCCAACAGCTGGAGCTTCCTCAATAACAGCTATCCCATATTGGTCAGCAAGGAAAAGTATCTCCTCGCTATAGGGATAGTGAGAGGTTCTAAAAGAGTTTGCCCCTATCCATTTCAATAAATTAAAATCTTTAATGTTAATAACTTGATCTAAACCTTTTCCCCTTATATCTGAGTCCTCATGCTTACCAAAACCCTTAAAGTAAAATGGTTTCTCATTTATAAGAAACTGTTTTCCCTCTACTCTTACCGTCCTTATTCCTATGTCCATTCTATAAATATCAAAGTTGTCTTTTTCCAAAAGTTTAATCTCTAAATTATATAGATAAGGATTTCCAGGCTCCCATAATTTTGGATTTTTTACCTCTAAAACTCCTGATTTACCAAAATTCTCTGCTACTATATTTTTATCTTTATCTCTTAAAATAACTTGAAAATTATTACCTTCACTTTCAATACTGTACTTTACCAATGCAGAATTATTACTTAGTTCAGTAATAACAGAAAAATCTTTAATATATACCTTAGGAGTGGTATATATTACCACAGGCCTGTGAATTCCAGAGTAATTAAAAAAATCAAAATAATAATTCAAAACCTTATATCCTTTAGGATGCATTTCGTCCTCAATAACTTTTAATTCTCCAGGAGGAAGAACATCCCAAGTTAAAGTGTTGTCTACCATAATTTCTATAATATTTTCTTGTCCATAATTTACAAATTTAGAGATCTCTGCCTCGAAAGGAAGAAATCCTCCTTTGTGTTTAGTCACTAAATTACCATTTACATAAACCTCAGAAAAATGAGCTGCTGCTCCCACCCTCAAAAAAATATTTCTTTCTTTCCAATAAACCGGTATAAAGAAGGATTTTTTATAATATACTCTGCCAACATAATCTCTTAAATTAATATCTTGTGTGATGTCGTTAAAACTTGCAGGAACTGGCATGAGGATATAATTTTTATCAGATTCGGTTCTAAACTCCCACACTCCTGACAAATCCTTTACCTCTCTTGTTTCACTCTCTTTAGGATAAAGCATCTTTCCGCCTCCATAAAGTTAAATAAATTATTTTACAATGAAATTATACCAAAAAGTTAATATTTTTTAATTTTTTATGTTAAAATATGCTTACTTGGTTAAGGAAGGAGGGTCGAATTATGACCAAAAAAGAAGATTACATATCCTTATCTGATGAAGCCTTGCAAAATATGAGTGACATATTGAAAATTCTTGCGCACCCTTTAAGGATAAAATTGATATTCATCTTAGCTCAAAATCCTGCAACCGTTTCAGATCTTCTTAAAATACTCGATGTTAGACAGCCCAATCTTTCTCAGCACCTAACTTTGTTGAAAAGAGTCAAGCTCTTAAAAACAAGAAGAGAAGGGAAATCAGTATATTACCTATTATCACATCCTGAGATTAAAGATCTCCTTGAAAAGATAAATGAAATAACAAAAGAAATCTAAGGGTAAGATTATGGGGACCATATTCAACTCTATCGCAGTAATTATTGGAGGATTAATAGGTACCATATTTAAGAAAAGGATACCTGAAAGTCTTCAAAAACTATTAATGGATTCTCTCGGTTTGATATGTCTTCCTCTTGGAATGGGGATGGCTATAAAGGGAGAAAAGTTCCTTGCCTTGGTTTTTAGCATAGTAGTAGGAGCAATTATTGGAGAACTTCTTAAGATACATGATGGACTTGAAAAACTTTCCTTAGAAGTAGAAAAGAGGTTTGCAAGAGAACAAAATACATTTGCAAAAGGCTTTCTAACAGCTACACTTCTTTACTGCATAGGCCCTATGACTATTATGGGCTCACTACAAGATGGTCTTGGACAAACTCCTCAAATTCTATATACTAAAGCTCTACTTGATGGAACTGCCTCTATTGCTCTTGCCTCAGCCCTTGGAGTAGGTGTTATATTTTCCTCCATCTCAGTGCTTATCGTTCAAGGAGGTATAACTTTATTTGCTAAGGTTATAAGTCCTTTATTTACCCCCATAGTGATTCAGGAAATGACAGCCGTAGGAGGAGTACTAATACTAGGTATTGCTCTAAATCTACTAAATATAAAGCAAATAAAAGTAGCAAATCTTCTACCAGCTTTATTTCTAATTCCTATATTTATTCATATATTCCCCTAAAAACCTAAATCCTCATTAACTAATATAACAGTAAAAGGAGTCCTTGCAGGGGGAGCCTCAAGTATAGTAGTTATTCTACATATCCTTTTTGGATGATTACAATCCACACAATATCCCTCTTCAGCACAAGGGAGCTCCAATCTCAACCTTCTTGCATTAAGAGGCGTAACTACATTTTTAATCCTCCATATAGCAGTCTCTAAATTTATTACAAGCTTATTTCTTCCCACCACTACGATTACCTTCTTAGGGCCAAAGATCTGAGCTGCAACTCTATTTCCTATAGCTTCCATATTTACAATTTCTCCTGAAAAGGTCAGTGCATTTACACTAGATAAAAATACATCTGAAATTAGTTCTTGTCGCCTTATCTCAAGGTCTTCTTCGGGAGATAAACCTTCCTTCCAATGGTGTATTACCTTATTCCCCCTCTTTTCAAGCTCTTCTATTACGCCAATTTCTCTTATAGTTATACTTCCACCAATTCCTACGGTGGCATTTTCAGGAATTAACTTGAGCACTATATTTTTTGCTTCTTCCCTATTTTCTACCAAGAAAACATCGTATCCTCTCTCCTTTAAGATTTCTGCGGTCCTTTTTAACTGTTTCTCTGTAAGCCAAACTTTAATATCCTTCATATTCAATCCTCCTTATAAAAATTTTATTCCCATTCAATAGTAGCAGGTGGCTTATCAGTAAGATCATATACCACTCTATTTATACCTGAAACCTCATTGGTTATTCTTCTTGCTATTCTTCCAAGTATCTCATAAGGCACCTCAACAAAATTTGCAGTCATTCCATCCTCACTCTTTACAACCCTAAGAGCAATAACATATTCGTAAGATCTAAAATCGCCTTTGACTCCGACTGTTTTTATGGGAAGTAAAACTGCAAAAGACTGCCATATTTCATCATACTTTTCCCATTTTTTTATCTCCTCCATCAAGATACAATCAGCTTTTCTCAAAAGCTCCAATTTATCCCTTGTAACTTCTCCTAAAATTCTTACAGCAAGTCCTGGCCCTGGAAAAGGTTGTCTCTTTATAATATTCTCAGGAAGTCCTAAAATTTCCGCAATTCTCCTTACCTCATCTTTAAACAGATACCTAAAGGGTTCAATCAACTCAAAACCAAGCTCTTCAGGTAGTCCTCCCACATTATGATGAGTCTTTATCTTAGCAGCCATTCCAGTATGAGAAGCAGCACTTTCTATAACATCAGGATAAAGGGTACCTTGAGCAAGAAACTTAAAAGGACCTCTCTTTTTTGCCTCCTCCTTAAATACCTCCACAAATTCATGTCCAATAATCTTTCTCTTTTCCTCAGGATCTACAACTCCCTTTAACTTCTCAAGAAATCTTTCTTCTGCATCAACCACCACAAGATTAACTCCAAGTCTCTTTAATACTTCTGTTACCTCTTCTTTTTCTCCCATTCTCAACAATCCGTGATCTACAAATATAGCAGTAAGCTTATCACCAACAGCTCTTTGCAACAGAACCGCAAGAGTTGTAGAATCAACCCCACCACTTACTGCAAGAAGCACCCTATTTTCTCCAATTTGTTTCCTTATCTCTTCTATTTTTTCTTCTACAAACCTACCAAGATTCCAGTTTTTCTCAGCTCCACAAATCTTAAAGGCAAAATTCTCAATGATTAATTGTCCCTTTTCAGTGTGAGAAACTTCAGGATGAAACTGTACAGCAAAGAAAGGCTTTTCTAAAGACTGTGCACCGGCAATAAAACCATTTTCCGAAATAGCTGTAACTACAAAATCTTCAGGAAGCCTTGTTACCACATCGTGATGGCTCATCCACACTTTTTCTTCTTTCTCCAACCCCTCAAACAAGACAGATTCTTTAACTATCTTTATCCTTGTAAGACCAAATTCACCTTTTTCCCCTTTCTTCACTTCACCTCCTAAAAATTTAGCCATTAACTGAAAACCAAAACAGATCCCTAAAATAGGAATATCACCATTAAATATCTCATTATCAAGTTCTAATTCAGTATTATATACACTGTTAGGTCCTCCCGAGAGTACTATTCCCTTTACTCCTTTCTCATTTAAAAAAGAATATTTCACATTAGGAGGATAAATTTCTGAATACACTCCTAATTCTCTAAATCTCCTTGCAATAAGCTGAGTATACTGGGAACCAAAATCAATAACCGCAATCATATCCCTACTCCCTCTCCATTAGTTTTTCAATCTCCAAAATTACATCCTTTAAAGGGATATTCTCTCTTTCTGCAATACTCTTACAGTCTTCATATTCAGGATAGGCCTTTCTTATTCCATTAATATTTGCTACCTTTATTCTTACCTTACCCCACTTTGTTTCTATTTCCTTTATTTCCCTTGGCATTATTTTCTTGTCTACGTAAATTTTTCTTATACCAAGAGTTGTTGTCTCCCTAAATATCACCTCAGAAAGCCTTTCTTCCATAACTAAAGGAGCTATAACACTAAGTAAAATACCCGGCCTTCCCTTCTTCATATACACTGGTGTCAAAAATACGTCCAGTGCTCCTTCTTTAAAAAGCTTTTCTACTAAGTAACCAAAAATCTGCGGATTCATATCATCTATATTGGTTTCTAACACTATATTTCTCTCTTTAACAGTACTTTCTACTAATTCTCCTACATACACCCTAAGAAGGTTAGGAAAAGAAAAGTCTTTCTTTCCACACCCATAACCAATCTTATCAACCCTTATGGGAGGCAATTCTTGAACAAAATTTGCTACAGTAGATATAATAGCTGCACCAGTAGGAGTAACAAGTTCCCCTTCTCGGCCATCTTTGTATACCGGAATTCCTCTAAGTATCTCTAAAGTGGCTGGTGCAGGAACAGGTATAGTCCCATGAGCAGTATTAACAAATCCGCTTCCAAGAGGAAGAGGAGAAGAGTAAATCTCTTCAACTTCTAACATCTCTAATAAAATGAGAGATCCTAAGACATCAATAATCGTATCTAAAGCCCCAATCTCATGAAAATGAACTTCGTCTATAGGCTGGTTATGAATTTTGGCTTCCGCTTCAGCAATTTTATAAAAAATATTTTTTGCCTTAGTTTTTATATTTTCAGAAAGCCCACTTTCATCTACGATTTTTAAAAGATCTTCCAGATGTCGATGAGAATGGTGATCGTCAATAATTATATTAACATCTGTTCCCCATATGCTATTCTTCTGCTTCTTAGAAATTTCAATTTTATATCCCTTTACAGGAATTTTATTAAGTTCAGTTTTCCACTTTTCCACATCTATTCCTAAATCTATTAAAGCTCCAAGTATCATATCTCCACTTATTCCTGAAAAACAATCAAAATACAATGCTTTCATTTTTTATTCTCCTCCACCATTAAATTTATCATGTTTGCTAAATAACCTGCTGAAAATCCATTATCTATATTCACCACTGCAATACCAGGTACACAACTATTTAGCATGGTCAACAAAGCAGAAAGCCCATTAAAATTAGCTCCATATCCTACACTAGTAGGCACAGCAATTATAGGTTTTGCCACCAATCCTCCCACCACCGAAGGTAAAGCACCTTCCATACCAGCAACTACTATGACCACATTGGCTGAATAAAACTTATCAATCTGATCTATTAATCTATGTAATCCAGCAACTCCCACATCATATATCCTCTCCACATTGCTCCCCATAATCTCTGCCGTCACTGCCGCTTCTTCTGCTACGGGTAAATCTGCCGTTCCTGCACAAGCAACTACAATTTTACCCTTTTTCTCCACATCTTCCCTGAGTACAGCTATAATCCTTGCCCTATCAAAATAAACTGCATCAGGAATACGTTCTTTTAAACTCTTGTAAACCTCATAAGTTGCCCTTGTAGCTATAACTCTATTATTAACTTTTAGCAACTCTAACATTATATTTATCACTTGATCAGTAGTTTTACCCTGAGAAAAAATTACCTCTGGGAACCCCTTTATCAAACCTCTCAAATGATCCACTTTAGCATATCCAAGATCCTGATAAGGTAAAATTCTAAGTTCATCTATAGCTCTATCTATTGAAATTTCACCAGATTTTACCTTCTCAAGTAGTTCTTTTAATCTCTCTCTCATCCCAATTCTCCTTTCTGTTAATTTTAAATATCTATTATACAAGATAAATTTTTTCAAGTATAAATACAAACAAGTATAAATACAAAAGTGATAAAATATTATTTAAGGAGTAAAAAGAGCAAAGGGGGTGTGTTTATATGACAGAGGAAAGAAAATGTAAAAATTGTAAATTCTTTCAACCTAATCCTAACGATCCTTCCCGTGGAACTTGTTTTGGGCTTCCTGTAAAAGCTGATAACAGCTGTCCTCAATTTGTTGCTAAATCTTAAAAACTACCTTCTCAATGTATATCTCTGCCTTGCTTGCTAATTCTTTAAGAAATTCTGGTGAAAGTAAATATAGAATAATGGTATAAGGCCTATAATTCAAATATTTAAGAGATTTTTCAAATTGGAGGAGGCTCCTCAAAAGTACAGCAAAAAGAAATAGGATCTTATACTCTAAAAATTCCCTCTCTTCAAAAAGCTCCTTTGGAGCCTCCTCTTTTTTCATTTTTATCTCATCTATTATCTTTCTGCGTTCCTCAACCAAGTTCTGTAGCATCTTCAAAAAACTCTCAGGAAGATTTAATCTCTGAAACTCCCTATTATATCCTTTTTCTTTCAGCTTACTCAGTAATTTATAGCTTCTATCTGAAAGATCCATAAGTCCTTTTTCCCATAAAATTATATTGGCAAGATGAAAATATTGTCCTGCCTCAAGACCTTTTATCAACTCAAGCACTTTTTCAGCCTCTTCTACTTTTCCTCTCCAAATACTAGAAAATTCTTTTGCAGATATCTCCGTCTCACCAATATATAAACTTAAAAACCTTGGCAACTTAAACTTCAGATCTCCTAAAAACCTAAGGTTATCAAGCAAATTTAGATTTATCCTCAAAAGATGACTTTCAGGTATATCTTTAATTTCCTTTTTCAACTCACCTAAGAAATAATCTACCATAGGTGCATACTTAGAGCCTTCTTCAGGTACCGCAAGAACCCTTGGAATTCTTCTCATTTCAGCCATAAAAGGACCTGCTTTTCCAATAAGAGCAAAACCATTAGGAAATTTATTAGATAATACAAGGGAAGTCAAAAAATCTCTTGCATTTTTAATATTTCTTGTACTCGTAATGGTCTCCGATGAACAATGAGGCGAAAACAATCTAATGTGAGCTTCCTGATCTGTATTTTTAATTTCTATATTACATCTTGTTAAAATATTTCTCCCGTTATGCTTGGTAAAAACTTCAAGAAAATACGGAGGTTGAAAAACATTATTTTTTATATGAAATCTCTTTAAAGGTAATTTGGCTTTATTCAATGCAGTATTATATGCTCTTGCAAAAGTTTCAGGACTTCTTAATAACAAATCAAAAAAGTAATAAAAATCTTTATTTTCATAATCTTCTAAGTTCCTAATCTTAAGCATCTCTGAGGTCTTATCAAAATATACCTCAATACCTGTCACATCTTTTATAATAAAGTTAGCCATCTTTATTTGAAAATCAGCTATAGAAATCTCTTCTTTCAATAATTCTAAAGCATGGTTCCTTATCCTCCTAGCTCTTTCAAGTATCTCCTTTCTCTTTTCTCTATCTCTTACCTGCTTTAAAATCCCTCTAACTCCAGTAATAAATAACTTAGCTAAGTGTCTTTTAAGTTCTTCGTTAATGTATACACTGGAAAGACTTATTTCCTCAGGATATTTAGGTACGACTCCATACCACCCTAAAGATTTAGAAAAGAGATAATAAATTTCTGCTTTTGGATTTCTACAAAAGTATTTTCTCAATGACTCTTTATTAGCAATAGGGCCAATTTTAGTTACCTGAGAATAATTCTCATAATTCAAGGGAAAACCCAGATCCTCCAAGGCCTTAACGAATTCTTCATCCTTCCTTAAGTTTTCTTTATAATCTTTCCATGAATCTGCGATCCATGACAACTGGAAATTTAAATTTTTATATTCAGAGGGCTCTATAGGAACCCCATAAAAAAGTCCATATGTTATATCTTGGTTTATATAAACTGCGCCTGTTAGCTTTCCTGCATAATCTTCAGTTATGACATATCTATTATTATCTTCATAAAAGGGAATAAGACGATGATCACCAGTACCAAGTTTCTCATCATGTAAAAAAGGCCTAAAAGGAAAGCTATCTCTCAATCTAAAATAGATTGCTAAATCAGTTAGAATGGCATCCCAAAGTAGATTTTGATCTCCTTTATATACTACTCCTATATTCTCGCCTTTTAAGAGAGAAACTAAATCCTCCGTACACTTAAATTTTAAAGTATAAAAATTTTCATCTTCGCGAATTATATTTTTACAGGAAATCATAATTAAATATCCAAATTTCTTACAAATTTTGCCTTCTGCTCTATAAAGTTTCGCCTTTCTTCCACATTATTACCCATTAAAATAGAGAAAAGCCTCTCCGCCTCTAAGGCGTCCTCTATGGTAACCTGAAGTAATATTCTCTTCTGAGGATCCATGGTAGTTTCTCTGAGCTGTTCTGGATCCATCTCTCCAAGACCTTTATATCTTTGTATATAAACATTTTCGGGATATCCCCATTCTTTAAGAATCTCTTCTTTTTCCTCTTCGGAATAAGCATATCTTTCTTCTTTACCCTTCCTCAAAAGATACAAAGGAGGTTGAGCTATATAAATATATCCGCCCTCAATAAGAGGTCTAAAATGTCTATAGAAGAAGGTTAAAAGTAATGTCCTTATATGAGCTCCATCTACATCAGCATCAGTCATAATGATTATCTTGTGATATCTTAATTTTGAGAGATCAAAATCTTGACCTATTCCTGTTCCTAAAGATGCAATTATCGCCTTGATCTCTTCACTTGATAATATCTTAGTAAGATGTTGGGCTTTCTCCACATTCAATATTTTACCCCTTAACGGTAGAATAGCCTGATATCTTCGATCTCTTGCTTGTTTAGCAGAACCACCTGCAGACTCTCCCTCAACAATGAAAAGTTCACACTTTGCTGGATCCTTCTCGGAACAATCTGCGAGTTTACCTGGAAGTAATGTTGACTCTAAAAGGCTTTTTCTTCTCACAAGCTCTCTTGCTTTTCTTGCCGCTTGCCTTGCTCTGTAAGCCTCAATAATCTTAGTTATTATAAGTTTTCCTGTATCAGGATTCTTGGAAAAATATTCTGTTAACTCTTCTTCAACAACTTTCTCTACAAATTTTCTTACCTCTGTATTTCCAAGTTTTGTCTTAGTCTGACCTTCAAATTGAGGATCAGGAACCTTTACACTAACTATAGCAGTAAGTCCTTCTCTCACATCGTCTCCTGAAAGGCTTTCATTTTCCTTCCACAAGCCCCAGCTTCTCGCAAAATTATTGACAACCCTTGTTAGGGCAGTTCTAAATCCTGTTACATGAGTTCCTCCTTCAATAGTATGAATATTATTTACATAAGATAAGATCAGTTCATCATAACCTGAGTTATATTGCATTACAATCTCTAAAATTAAGTTTCCCTCTTCTCTTTCCATATAAATAGGTTCGTGCAGAACTTCCTTACCCTTTGAAAGATATTCAATAAATTCAAGAAGTCCTCCTTCATATTTGAAGATATTAGATCTTCCGGTTCGTTCATCCCTTAATTCAATAGTTACCTTTGGATTCAAAAAAGCAAGCTCTCTTAATCTATTTGCCACAATATCATAATCGAACTTCGTAGTCTCAAAAATTTCTGGATCAGGATAAAACTTTATCTTAGTACCAGTCTTATCTGTTTCTCCTTTCACTGTAAGAGGTGTAATAGGCTTACCTCTCTCATAAACTTGATAAAAAATCTTTCCATCTCTCATAACTTCTACTTCTAATTTTGAAGACAATGCATTGACCACCGAAAGACCAACCCCATGAAGTCCACCACTTATCTTATATATAGAGTTAGAAAATTTACCTCCTGCATGAAGAGTGGTAAGAACAACTTCAAGAGCCGGCTTTTTAGCCTGAGGATGTATATCTACCGGAATTCCTCTTCCATTATCAGCAACCACCACTGCTCCATCTTTTTTTAACTCCACAAGAATGTAATCGCAATACCCAGCCATTACTTCATCTATACTATTATCTACTAACTCAAAAATAAGATGATGTAGCCCTCTTACCCCGGTATCTCCTATGTACATACCAGGTCTTCTTCTTACGGCCTCTGTACCTTCTAATATCTGAATGCTATCTGCAGTGTATTTATCTTTTTTTGTTACGGCCATCCTTAATACCTCCTTTTTGAATTAAAGCTATGCTCTTATAGTAATTCTTCAATATCTCTCGTAATTCCTCGTCCTTTATATCCTCAACTATTTTAGCAATTCTTTCTTCCTCCTGCAAAGAAAGTTTTACTTCCTTTTTTACTTTTCTACTCTTCAACTTATTAAAAGCTTTACCTTTATCTATGAAGATTATATCCTTAATAACATGAGGAATAACCACACTACTGTTTAACTTTTCTATAAGCTTATCCTTAAAAAGAGAAAGTTCTTGTACCCATACACTACTATCCACATATACATAAAGAATCCCGTCTTTTACATATGCAGGCCTTGTATGTTGGGAAAGAGTCTCTCCAACTACCTCTTCCCACTTATTCATAGCAAGATACTCACAAAGCTTTTTTTCAAGATTTAACTTTATGAATACTTCCCAGAGTTTTGAATATAAAGAATCAGGCATTTAAAGTAACCTCACCATTTTTCACTAAAAAATGGGGAAAATCTCTAAGAAATTCTATCTTAATTGGCGTGGTCAGAAATATCTGAAAGTCTTTTATTCCATCCCATACTCTTTTCTGTTTATATTCATCCAAATCTCCAAAAAGATCATCAATAAGAAGGATAGGCTTTTCTTTTCTTTTTTCAGAAAGAATCTCAACTTGAGCTAATTTCCAAATAATATAACCCAATTTTTTCTCACCTGCGGAACCATATTTCCTCAAGTCATATTGGATATCATCCCTTATAATCCTCAAAACTATGTCATCTCTATGAGGACCAACTAATGTGTACCCTTTCTTTTTTTCCTCTGCTTCTTTTGCCTTTAACATCACTTCAAAATTTTTTGCAATCTCTTCCTCCGAATCTCCTAAAGGAACAGTGGAAATATATTCTATTTCGAGAAAATTTTTCTCGAGAAGCTTATTAGAAACCTCCTTTACTTTAGATTTTATTTCTTCTACTATGCTTAGCCTTTGAAACAATATATAACTTCCTAATTTAATTAATGTAGAGTTCCACACACTCACATCTCTACCACTTTTAAGAGTTAAATTCCTCTGATACAGAGTCTTGTAATATTCAGAAAGAGCTTTATGGTACTTATAAGACAAGGTAGAGATAAATCTGTTTAACAAGTACCTCCTCTGAGAGGGTCCTTTTTTAAAATTTTCTATTTCTTCTTGAGAAAAAAGAATGATAGGAAAAAGAAAAACCATATCTCTATACCTTTTCAAATTTTTCTGATTAATTTTTATCTTCTTTTCTAACTCAGAAAGGGCTGACTCGAGCACTAAATTTTGATTCTGCCAATTTACATCTCCCCTGAGATAAAAACTCTCCTCACCCCATCTTATAATTTCCCTTTCATTTTTAGTTCTGAAAGATTTTCCAGAGAAAAGAAAATATATACTCTCAAGGATATTAGTTTTTCCTTGAGCATTTTCCCCATAGAATATGTTCACATCAAAAAAATTCAAATTCAAGTTCTTCAAATTCCTAAAGTTTACTACTCTCAAATCTATAAGGCGCAATTATTCTCCCACCACCACGACATATTTTTCTCCATCAACCTCTACCACATCTCCATTTTTTAATTTTCTACTCCTATGAAGTTCTATCTCACCGTTTACCTTTACCCTTCCTGCTAAAATAAGATTTTTTGCTTGCCCTCCAGTCTCTACTACCCTACACCACTTTAAAAACTGTCCTAAAGTAATAGACTCTGTATATATTTTTATCTCTTTCATAGTCTCACAGGCATCAAGATATAGGTATAATTTTCATCCTCAGGAGACGTAATTAAAGCAGGTCCAAGATCCGAAGTGAATTTCATAACTATCTCATCCCAATCAGCATTATCCAAAGGATCCATAAGATACTCTACATTAAAACCTATTTCTAAATTACCATCTATATTAACCTCTGCAGGCAATACCTCTTTAGCAAAGCCTCTCTCTGAGGGCAAAGTAGAAATTACCACCTCTTCTGAGGAAAGACTAATTTTAACTGTATTTGTTTGATCTATCTCAGCAAATACCTCCATTCTCTCTAAAATATCAAGAAAATCCTTCCTATTTGCCTTAAAAGAAGCTGTAAATTCCGTTGGAATTATCTTATCATAGGCTGGAAACTGCCCTTGAAGAAGTCTTGATATAAAGTAAATCTCTCCACAATTAAAAACTACCTGGTTATCCAAGGCAGCTATATTTACCCTATCTTCCAATGCTTTTGTAATTATTTTTTGCCATTCCTTTAAACTTTTAGCTGGAACAATAATGGAAGGAAAATCTTTATCTATCTCTAAGGTTTTAAGAGCTAATCTATGACCATCTACTGCAACCATATTCAATTTCCCATCTTTTCCCTCAAAGAGCACTCCTGTAAGAACCTGTTTTATCTCATCCTCTGCTGCTGCAAAGATAGTTTGTTTTATAGCCTTTGCAAACAAAATTCTATCAAGACTTGCATGGTATTCAGTAATATTACCAACTTCAACTTTTGGGAATTCCTCTGGACTTTCTCCTTGAATTTCTATATCCGAATAGCCAGCATGAATAATCGCTCTATTTCTTTCGTTCACATAAACCTCTAAGGTTACTTCGGGAAGTTTACCTATTACATCTATAAATAAGCTTGCTGGAAGACAAACTTCTCCTGGCTCTTCCACAATCACAGGCATACTTAAGGCAAGACCAACCTCTAAATTATTACCTTGGAGATATAAAGTATCATTCTCTGCCTTCATATAGACATAAGTCAGAATAGGTATAGTAGTCTTTGTAGCAACCGCACTTTTAACAAATTGCAATGACTTATATAAATCTTCTTGTTGAGTAATAAACTTCATTATTTCCTCCTCCTTCTTATGAGTTTAATATACACTTTTCAATTATACCTTGACATTAAAAAAATAAAAAGTTTTGCTATTGACAATTAAATAATTCCGACTTAAAATGTAAATGTTGAGTAAAAAACTAAACTTTTAGGAGGTAAGATGTTTCGAGTATCTGCCAAATTGGAATACGGATTAAGAGCTATGATATACTTGGGGGAAAATTACCCCCATGAGAAGGTTACCCTTTCTCAAATATCCCAAAAAGAAAATATATCAAGAGAATTTCTTGCTCAACTAATGTCTGACTTAAGGAGAGCAAATCTCATAGAAAGTTACAAAGGTATCACAGGAGGTTATACTTTAACTAAACCCCCAAAAGAGATTACTCTAAAAGAGATTTTTGAGGCATTAGAAGGGCCTATTCAAATTATTGATTGTATTCATTTAGAAAATAAGTGTGAAAGAGAAAACACTTGTTATTCAAAAAGCGTATGGAGATTTATAGAGAAAAAGATCATAGATCTTTTAGGAAAATTAACCCTAGAAGATCTTATTAATGGAACAATTAGAAAGGAGGAAGTTTTGACACTATGAAAGAAACAATTGGAAAGGAAATGTTAAGATTAGAAAATTTGAAAGTCGAGGTAAAAGATGAAGTAATTCTTGAAAATATAAATCTGTCTCTAAATGAAGGAGTTCATGTACTTCTTGGGCCTAATGGTACAGGAAAATCTACCTTATTAGGGGCAATAATGGGACTTTCCAAATATAAGACTTCTGGCAAAATATGGTTCTACAATGAAGATATAACTGACTTAACTCCAGATCAGAGATTTAAAAAAGGAATATTCCTCGCCTATCAACTACCCCCAGCTGTGAGAGGAGTTAGGCTTAAGGATATCCTTAAGAAAATATTGAATATTGATCCCAAGAAGAATTTACCTGAGGAAGTATATACATATTTAAGAGAATTAGACCTTGATGAAAGTTTTCTTGAAAGAGAAATTAACTATGGCTTCTCGGGAGGCGAAAGAAAAAAGAGTGAAATTCTTCAACTTTTATTGGCAAAACCAAAACTTGCCATGCTTGATGAACCTGATTCTGGAGTAGATATAGACTCTTTAAAACTCATTGGTGAAGCTCTAAGAAAGATTTCAAAAGAAAGTAACCTGTTAATCGTTACCCACAACTTAAAAGTGCTCGATTATGTAAATCCTAATTCTGTCATCGTCCTCTTAGATGGTAAATATATTTATAAAGATGGTATTGAAATAATTCATCAAATTGAAGAAAGAGGATACGAATATGTAAGGAGGTTGGCATATGCTCAAAACTTATCTTAAAGAATTAAGAGAAAAAGCCTTAAAAGCAAAAGATAAACCAGCATTATTGGGTCCTGACATAGATTTAGAGCCCTATATGAAGACTATATCTGACATTAAGATTAATGATTTGGAGGAACTTCCTGAAGAAATAAAAGAGAATATTCTTTACTCAGGAATAACTCCTTCCGAAGAAGAAAGAGCAGGAACATATTTTCAAATAAACCACAGTGTAGTTTACGAAAAATTAAAGGAAACCTATAAAGGTAAATTAGAGATAATGTCGATTCAAGAAGCCCTTGAAAAATACGATTGGTTAGAGGACTATTACGGAAGACTTGTAAAGCCTGATACTGATAAATACACAGCATGGGCAGAACTTCTTCCTACAGGAGGTTATTTCATAAGGGTATTTGCCAATCAAAAGGTAGAATATCCTGTGCAATCTTGCTTATACATCAAAGAAGGGAATATAAGCCAAAATGTACATAACATAATAATTGTTGAGGAAAATGCGGAAGTTTTTGTAACCACAGGGTGTTTAACTCATTTGAAAAATCAACCTGGTATTCACATAGGTATTTCAGAATTTTTCGTTAAGAAAGGTGGTAAACTATACTTTACTATGATCCATAATTGGTCAGAGGAATTCCATGTAAGGCCTAGAACCGCTGTACTTGTAGAGGAAAATGGAGTATTTATAAATAACTATGTAAGCTTAAAACCAGTTAAATCTATCCAAAGTTATCCAACGGTATACGTAAAAGAAAATGCTATAGCAAGACTTTATAGTATCATATACGGAAGAAAAGATTCCTATATTGATCTTGGTGGAAGAATAATATTTGAAGGAGAAAACTCAAAGGGAGAAATAGTTTCAAGAATAATTGCTGATGATTCATCTCAAATCTACAGTAGGGGCGAGCTGATAGGTAAAGCAAAAGGATCCAAAGGCTTTTTAGATTGTAGAGGAATAATTTTAAACAAAAATGCAAAAATAGTAGCTATACCTATACTTGACGCTCAGCATCCTGAAAGTGAGCTTTCTCACGAAGCAGCCATAGGTCCTATAAATGAAGAGGAGATAGAATATTTAACTACACGTGGTTTTGACAAAGATGAGGCAATGTCTACCATAACTCGCGGTTTCCTGAACCTTGAAATACCAGGACTTCCAAAAGTTGCAAAAGAACAAATTAGTAATACAGTAGCACAATTAGAAAAGGCTGGGCTATAATATGAGTAAATGGAAGAAAACTTTAAAAGGATCCTTAGAGAAAAGGTTAGTGAACTAAATTTAAGTCTTGATCCCCTTCAAGAGGAGAAGTTTTATTTATACTATATGGCATTAAAAGAGTGGAATAGGAAAATAAATCTTACTTCTCTTGAAGGGGAAGAGGAGATTATTTTAAAACATTTTGTTGATTCCCTATCATGTATAATACCCATAAGGAATGAAAATATAGAAAGAATAATAGACATCGGTACAGGAGCGGGCTTTCCGGGCATACCAATTAAAATCTATGATGAGAAATATAAATTAACCCTTTTAGAATCTCAAAAGAAAAAGATCCTATTTTTAGAAGAACTTATAAAAATACTGGAACTTTCGGATGTCGAAATTGTATGGGATAGAGCTGAAAATTTAGGAAAAGATCCAAGATATAGAGAACAATTCGATTTAGCCCTTGCAAGAGGAGTTGCTAAGCCTAATATAGTTTTGGAATATGCCCTACCCTTTGTAAAGACTGGAGGAATATTCTTAGGACAAGCAACACCCAATAACCTTTCAGAGTGGGAAAACGCGCAAAAGGTAGTTGGGATATTAGGAGGAAAAACCGAAGAAAAAATTGAGATAAATTTCGATAACATTACAAGAATTTTCCTAAAGATAAGAAAAATTAATAATACTCCGGAAAAATATCCTCGAAGGCCAGGTATACCAGAAAAAAGACCTCTTCTTCCTTAAAATTTTATTGATATTGATGAATTAATTACTTAAAATATTTAAGTTAGAAATTTTTCATTCAAAGGAGGTAATTATGTCCGTAGAAATAAAAGAGGTAAAAACTGAGCAAGAAAAGAAAGACTTTATAATGTTTCCTTTTGAACTCTATAAAAACGATCCATTGTGGGTTCCGCCTCTAATCTCAGAGATGAAGAGAATCGTAAATGGACCAGGAAGCTTACTATTCCAATCGGGTCCTCATACTTTTTTCAATGCTTATGAAAATGGAAAAATTATAGGAAGAATAGCTGTAGGAATAGATGAAAAAATGAACAAAATAAGAAATAAAACCGAAGGATATGTTACTTTATTTGAGAGTATTAATAATAAAGAAGTAGCCTTTTCTCTTTTGGATACTGCACAAAACTGGCTCAGAGAAAGAAAAATGACAAAAATGATAGGTCCTGTTTCTCCAACAAATGGTGATGACTACAGAGGAATGTTAGTGGAAAATTTCGAAGATCCACCTGTAATATACACTACCTATAATCCACCTTACTATGTCGACTTTTTTAAAGACTATGGTTTTGTGCCAGAACACACTTTTGTAGCCTTCAAATATGATCTCAAAAAATTACCATTAGATGACTCCATTAAAGTAATTGAATATGCCAAAAAGAAATATAACTTCTATACGAGAAAAGCAGACTACTCTAAGGTAGTCGAGGAGGCAAAAATCCTTCAAAAAATATTGGAAAGATCTCTTATACCCTTAGAGTATGACTATCTTCTTCCTCCCACAGAGGAAGAAATGATTTCCTTAGCAAAAGACTTAGTCAAATTTATACCAGCAGAATTTGTACAGATTGCCTTTTCTGAGGAAACCCCTATCGGCTTTGCAGTAGCAATGCCTGATTACAATCAAGTACTTAAAAGGCTTAATGGGAGACTCTTCCCCTTAGGTTGGCTTAAATTTCTATGGTATAAAAATAAAATAAATAGAGCGAGAGTATTTCTACTTTTTGTAGTACCTGAATTTCAATCAAAGGGAGTCCCTGCCGCACTATTCATTGAATTATTAAGATATGCTAGGGATAAAGGCTATGTTTTCGCAGAAGGTTCAACCATTAATATCAACAATAATAAAATGTGTCGTGAGGCTGAAGGAGTAGGAGGAGTACTTTACAAAAAATTTGTAATATTTAAAAAAGAAATTATAAACTAATAGAAAGGGGGTGTCAATAGAAAAGTTTTCCTTGACTTTATCTCCTCTTCTTCTATAATTAAATAGAACTTATTAATTAAATAAAAAAACAAAAAGAAAGGGAGTAATAAATATATGGAGACTAAAGACAAAGAGAGGCTTTCAATTGAAGAATGTGAGGCTTTATCAGATATCTTTAAATCTCTCTCAAGTTATGTAAGAATTCATATACTCTGTGCCCTTTCCGATGGAGAAAAAAGTGCAGGAGAGATAGCCAAACTTATAAATGCATCCTTTGCAAATACATCTCAAAACTTGAAAGATCTTTATAACTTAGGACTTCTTAAGAAAAGGCGTGTAGGCCAATTTGTTTATTACTCTTTAGCAGATGACTCAGTTCTTGAACTCTTAGAGCTGGTAAGAAGAATTAGGTTCAAATCCAAGAAAGCTTAAAAAAAGAGGGGAGGCCTAAAGGTCTCCCCTCTTTTTTATCCCTTAAGTTATCTTAAAATCTTACAGAACCCGAAATAGATCCTGCAACAGGAGCCATATTCGTTGGATCTAAAACAATGGCCATATCAGCTTGTACAAGTAAGATATTTGCACCTAAACCAAGGGTATAGATTTGAGGTTGTAAATTTGCATCAAGTACTGCTCCGCCTCTTGCTGTCAATACAAAGAATAGTGGTTGTTCTACACCTACTCTATAGGAAATAGGAGTAAAGTTTTTGTCAAGATCTGCATCAATGGCAACCCTAGTAGCAAGAACTGGTATTTTCACAAATACACCTGCCTTCAAAGACATATCTGGCAAAGTCACATCCATAGGAGAAGTACTTTCAGAATAAGGCGTAGTAGTTGTAATAGAACCGCTAGTATCAGAGAAATAACCCTCTTCATACCCTGAGGTTATTTTACCTTCTAATGGTATACCAAAGGCATCTTTTACCACAATTCCTGCTGCCACAAAGGGTGAAAATCTCGCATAAGCTCCCACATCAAAGGATACATATCTTTGCTCGTTTAAATTAAAACTTCTTCTAAAATAATCATTATCATTTGGTTGACCTTCTACTATAGCCTGAGCTACTCCAGTTTGAGTTGCTTTTGCCTGTACAGAAGTATTTACATAATACTCATTCACCAATCTAACATTAGCACCAAGGTTTACTTTTAAGCCAAGAAGGTCAATAGCAGGAATCGCTACTGTAAGAGCACAATTGGCTCTCAAATTAGAGTTAAGATTGACATTTCCTTCTAATTGGAGATCGGATGAAGAATCATTAGTGGTATATTTGTAATAATAAGCATTTAAATCTCCATTTCCAAATAAAGTCAACCCAAGCTTGCTTATGCCAAGATGCAAATATCCTCCCGTAGATAGTACAGCAGAAAGTTCTCCATTTGGAGTCTCACTATCACTTTGTAAAGCCTTTAAATATTCCACAAAAGTATTAAGTTTATCCCTATTCTCCTTATCAAGTGGAGCAACTCCTAAACCAAGTTTTAATGTCAATTTTGAGTATTCTCCCATTAAAGCAGGATTGTAAATTGCAGAAGTAGGAGAATCTGCAAGAGCTGTCATAGCACCAGCCATTCCCATTGCCCTTGGATCATATAAAAGATCCTTATAAGCAAAAGTTGTGCTTGCGGCGTAAGAAATCCCCACAAGGGAAATCAAAAGAATCATTAAAAGAATCAAACTTCTTTTCATAAACCTCTCACCTCGCACTTTAAATTTTGATCTTCTTACCAATCTCATTATAAACCTTATAGCTAAAATAAAAAAGTGATCTATATCACCTTTTTTTTATGATATAATGGACTTAAAAGAAAACAACATATTTATTAAACCTTGGAGGAAGACTATGGAGAGAAGAATATACATGCGAGGGAATAACCCCTTTGAAAGTCATATATTTAGAATAGTAGATTGCTTCTATCGAGAAGGTTCAAGATTCTCCATGCAATGGGGAGCATGGGTACCTAGAGTAGATGTATATGAAACCGATGATAAAATTGTGGTATTAGTAGAAATAGCAGGAGTAAAAAAAGAGGATATAGATTTGACATTCCATGAAGGTAAATTAATACTAAGAGGAACAAGACAAGAACATTATAGTTCAGACCCCGCAATCTACTACCAAATGGAGATAAACTTTGGACCCTTTGAGAGGATAATACCACTACCTACCGATGTGGATGCTGAAAAAGCAGAGGCGGTGTATAAAGATGGCTTTTTGGAGATTATTCTTCCTAAAAAGTAAAGAAAGGAGGGAAAATATGGAAGAAAGAGAACTCAACCAAACTCAAGATATACCAGAAGTTCTTCCCATACTTCCACTAAGAGAAACAGTAGTTTATCCACAAATGCTCATCCCACTTATCGTAGGAAGAGAAAAGAGTATTAGGCTTGTAGAAGATGCCCTCTCTGGTAATAAATTGATTGGAATGTGTATGCAAAAGACCCCAGTAGAAGATCCTACTCCTGATGATATCTATAGAATAGGAACAGTAGGTATTATTGTTAGAAGTTTAAGATTTCCAGACAATACCTTAAGGCTTTTTGTACAAGGACTACAAAGAATAAGGGTTATAGAATTTTTAGAAACAGAGCCTTATTTTAAAGCAAAGGTTGAAGTCATAGAAGAAAAAGTAGAAAAAACTGTTGAAATAGAAGGAATGATGAGAAACCTTCTTAATTTGTTTCAGAAAATGGCATCCTTGATACCCCAATTCCCTGAAGAGTTATTGATCAATGCTATGAATATTCAGGAGCCTGGAAGACTTGCAGACTTTATAGCCTTCAACACCAATCTCAATATTAATGAAAAACAAGAGATTCTTGAGACTATAGATGTTAAAGAAAGGTTACAAAAGGTCACATATTATCTCACAAGAGAGTTAGAAATACTGGAGATAGCAAACAAAATCCAAAATGAGGTAAAAAACGAGATAGAAAAGAGTCAAAAAGAATACTTCTTAAGACAACAGATGAAGGCAATACAAAAAGAACTTGGAGAAATAGATCCTAGAGAGATGGAAATCAATGAACTACGGCAAAAGCTTCAAGAAGCAAAACTTCCACCTGAAGCTATGAAGGAGGCAGAAAGAGAATTAGAAAGACTCTCCTTAATGCCGCCTGGATCTGCAGAGTATACAGTAACGAGGACTTATCTTGACTGGCTCATAAGCTTACCGTGGGCAATTTCTACAGAAGATAATTTAGATATAAAAAGGGCAGAAGAAATATTAAATGAAGATCACTATGACTTAGAAAAAGTAAAAGAGAGAATATTAGAGTACTTAGCGGTAAGGAAATTAAAGAGTGACATGAAGGGACCAATATTATGTTTTGTAGGTCCTCCAGGAGTTGGTAAAACCTCCCTTGGAAAATCTATTGCTCGAGCCCTTGGGAGAAAATTCGTAAGAATTTCTCTTGGAGGAATAAGAGATGAAGCAGAAATAAGAGGACATAGAAGAACTTATGTGGGAGCTCTTCCTGGAAGGATTATTCAAGGAATAAGAAAAGCAGAATCAAACAACCCAGTATTTATGCTTGACGAGATAGATAAGTTAGGCTCTGACTTTAGAGGAGATCCTGCTGCAGCCTTATTAGAGGTATTAGATCCTGAACAGAATAATGCCTTTGTGGATAATTATTTAGGGGTACCCTTTGATTTATCAAAAGTAATGTTTATAGCAACGGCTAATGTGCTTTATACCATACCACCAGCCCTACTTGACAGAATGGAGGTTATAGAGCTCCCTGGTTATACCGAATATCAAAAGATGGGAATAGCCAAAGGCTTTCTCATACCAAGACAACTTAAAGAACACGGATTAGAAAAGGAACAAATAGAATTTAGCGATGATGCCATAAGAAAGATTATAAGAGAATACACCCGTGAGGCAGGAGTAAGAAACTTAGAGAGAGAGATAGCTAGCATAATTAGAAAGGTAGCAAAAGGAATAGCAGAAGGAAGTATAACTGAAAAAGTTATAGTAAAAGTAGAGGATGTTCCAAAATACTTAGGTCCAGAGAAATATACCTATGGTATGAAGGGAGAAAAGGACGAAGTGGGTGTTGCCACAGGCCTTGCATGGACAGAAGCAGGAGGCGATATATTATTTGTAGAAGCATTAGTTGTAGAAGGAAAAGGAAACCTTATACTAACAGGAAAATTAGGAGAGGTAATGCAGGAATCAGCAAAAACTGCCCTATCTTATGTAAGATCTAAACTAAAGGACTTAAATGTAAGTTATGAGTTATTAGAAAAAGCAGATATTCATGTGCATGTTCCCTCAGGTGCAATTCCCAAAGATGGACCTTCAGCTGGGGTAACTATAGCCACAGCCATAGCATCTGCCCTTACTAGAAGACCCGTCAAAAAAGATATTGGAATGACTGGTGAAATAACTCTAAGAGGAAAAGTACTTCCTGTAGGAGGAATAAGAGAAAAAGTACTTGCTGCCCATAGAGCAGGACTTACTGCAGTAATTATGCCAAAAGAAAATAAGAAAGATTTAGAAGAGATTCCCGAAGAAGTAAAGAAAGAGATAACCTTCTACTTTGTGGAACATGCTGATGAGGTCCTAAACCTTGCCCTCCTGGAGGTGAAAGAGAGTGCTGAGCAGAGAAATCCTGAAAGAATTGGGTAATCTTTCCTTTCAGCCCTACCTGGTAACCACCTTATATCTGAATGTTTCTCCTTTGAAAAATCCAAAAGGAGAGTACAAAATTATTTGGAAAGATATGAAGAAAAACCTTCTTGATTCGCTGAATTTAGAGGGAGATGTTAAAAAATCAGTTTTATCTGACTTAGAATATATAGAAAATATAGTTGATCAAGTTTCCTTTGGTTCTGCAAATACTATTATAATTATGAGTTGCTCAGCCCAAAACTGGACATATCAGATTCCTCTTTACCCTACACTAAAAAATAAGTTAGTTATAGATAAAGATCCATACACCCGTCCTCTCTCCCATCTCATGATTGCTAACAAGCCTTATTACTTGGTGATTCTTTCTAAAGGCAACGCTAGGGTTTTCAAATACTTCCTTGGAGAAATAAAAGAAGAGGGAGAGATTAAAGAGGAAATTCCTAAAAGACATAAACAAGGTGGATGGGAAGCTGCAGATTGGCAAAGATGGCATGAAACCCATGTAATATGGCATTTCAAAGAAGTAGCTGAATTTTTAGATAAAAAAGTTCAAGGAGAAGAAAAAATAGTGCTTGGAACTACGTCCCCTAAAAATACGGCTGAATTTCTTGAGGTACTGCCTAAAAGATTACACGAAAGGATCATAGGCGAGATACCAATAGAACTCGATTCTCCTATAAAAGAGATCCTTGAAAAGACTCATGATTTGATAGAGAACTACGAAGAAAATAAAATGAGAGAACTGATAGATCAACTAATCGTCCTGAGCGCAAAAGGAAAAGAAGCAACAATAGGACTTGAAAATGTAGCTCATGCAGTTCACCAAAAAAGAGTAAGAATGGTTTTAGTAGATGATCAATTCGAACAACCTGGATTTCAATGCCCTTCTTGTTCTTTCATAAGTCCCTATTTAGAAAATTGTCCTTATTGCAACATTAAGATGGAAAAAAGAGCAGACATTGTGGATGAATTATTAGAAGAAGCAATTATTGAGAAGTCAGAGTTATTATTTATTAAAAACAAAGAGCTCTCAGAAAAAATTGAAAATATTGGAGCTTTCTTAAGGTTCTAAGAAAAAATAGAAGGGGAGGATTTTTCCTCCCCTTCTAAATAAAATTACCCAGTATAAATTAATTACATTCTCTCTGCTACATATGCTGTTAAATCAGCTAATCTGCAAGCATAACCCCATTCGTTATCGTACCAGGCAAATACTTTCACTAAGTTATTTCCAATTACTATAGTGGATGGAAGATCTACTACTGTAGAATATGTGGTACCTTTGAAGTCCATAGATACAAGCTCTTCTTCGGTAACTCCAAGAATTCCCTTCATCCTACCCTCTGCAGCCTTCTTAAATGCCTCATTAACTTCCTCAACAGTAACATTCTTTTGTAATATACATACTAAGTCGGTAACTGATACGGTAGGAGTTGGAACCCTCAATGCTACACCATGCATCTTTCCATCAAGTTCTGGAATAACTCTTCCAATAGCTTTTGCTGCACCAGTAGATGTGGGGATAATGTTTAAAGCAGCAGCTCTTGCTCTTCTTAGATCTTTATGAGGAAGATCTAAAATTCTCTGGTCATTAGTATAAGAATGGACAGTGGTCATTAATCCTTTTTCAATACCAAAATTATCAAGGAGTACTTTTGCTACAGGAGCTAAACTATTTGTAGTACAAGATGCATTAGAAATTATATGATGCTTCTCAGGGTCATATTTCTCCTCATTAACACCCAAAACGATAGTAATATCTTCACCTTTAGCTGGAGCAGAGATTATAACCTTCTTTGCCCCACCAGAAGTAATGTGTACCTTTGCCTTTTCAGCATCAGTAAATAGTCCTGTAGACTCAATAACTATATCCACTCCTAAATCCTTCCAAGGTAAATTAGCAGGGTCTTTCTCAGCAAAAACTCTAATCTCTTTTCCATCGATAATTATAGACTTATCAGTGTATTTAACCTCTCCCTTATAGACTCCATAGTTGGAATCGTATTTAAATAAGTGAGCAAGAGTTTTAGTATCGGTAATATCATTGACAGCCACTACTTCTACTTTACCATCGTGTCTTTCAAAAAGAGCTTTTAAAACCTGTCTTCCTATTCTCCCAAACCCATTAATACCAACTTTAACTGCCATAAGAACACCTCCTGAAATCGTTAAATTTTTCTTTAATTTCAATCTACATTATATCACTTATATTTTTTTAATTTTGTTAAAATCTTTTTAAAACAATCCTTCTACACATACAAACTTAATATCTTTCCTGGAACATAAACTACTTTTTTGATTTCCTTATTATCCAAGTATTTCTTAACATTTTCTCTATCAAGGGCAAGTCTTAAAACTTCTTCTTGAGTAGCATCAGCATTTACATCAATTCTATCTCTTACCCTACCATTTATTTGTATAACTACAGTGACAATTTCTTCCTTTATCATCTCGGGGTCATAAGACGGCCATTTCTGCATATGTACACTATATTCATTACCTAACTCGCTCCACAATTCTTCAGTTATATGAGGAACAAAAGGAGAAAGCAGTAGGATAGAAGTTTTAATTGCTTCTTCAAAAGCAGGCGTTCTTCCAAAGTTTCTCTTATGATCAAACAGAAGATTAGTAAGTTCCATAATTGCTGCTATTGCTGTATTAAATTTGAAATTCTCAATATCCTCAGTGACCTTTTTAATAGTTTTATGAAGCTTTCTTCTTATTAATTTCTCTTGTTCCTCATCCACTTTGGGTTCTACCTCAGCATCATCTAATACAAGCCTCCAGAATCTATTCAAAAATCTATTAGCACCTTCCACTCCTTCATCGCTCCATTCAATATCCACCTCGGGAGGTGCCACAAAAAGTATAAAAAGTCTTGCTGTATCTGCACCATAGTTTTCTACCATGTAATCCACAGAGACAATATTTCCTAACGACTTAGACATGATCTGACCATCTTTGTAAACCATACCCTGAGTAAACAACCTCTTAAAGGGCTCTCTTACTGGACTATATCCAGCATCATATAAAACCTTAGTTATAAAACGAGAATACAAAAGATGTAGAACGGCATGCTCAATTCCACCTGTATATTGATCTACAGGCATCCAATATTCTGCTTTTTCTCTGGAGAAAGGCTCTTTATCATTATGGGGATCAGTATATCTAAAGTAATACCAAGACGAATCTACAAAAGTAGCAAGAGTATCCGTTTCTCTCCTTGCAGGAGCACCACACTTAGGACATTTTGTATTTACAAATTCTGGCACCTTGGCCAGAGGACTTTCTCCTGTCCCTGTAGGTTCAAAATCGGAAAGTTCAGGAAGCTCCACAGGAAGATCTTCATAAGGTACTGGCACAATCCCACAATTAGGACAATATATTATAGGAATAGGAGCTCCCCAGTATCTCTGTCTTGAGATAAGCCAATCCCTCAACCTATATTGAACTTTCTTTTTACCAATTCCTAAACTCTCAAATTTTTCCACAATTAATTTCCAAAAATCAGAGCTCTTCATTCCATTGTATTCACCAGAATTTATCATTACTCCTTCTTCTTCATAGGGAAGTTCAGGCAGCTTATCAGGATCAGGAGTAATTACAGGTATGATAGGAAGATTAAATTTAACTGCAAAATCATAATCTCTTGAGTCATGAGCAGGAACAGCCATTATAGCTCCAGTACCATAGGTAGCAAGAACATAATCTGCCACATATATAGGAACAGGTTGTTTTGTCAAGGGATGAATAGCATAACTTCCTGTAAAAACTCCAGTTTTCTCTTTTTCAGACGTAAGTCTCTCAAGCTCACTCTTATTTTTAGCCTGCCTTACATATTCCATTACTTCATTTAGATATTCTGGTTTGGTTATCTTCTCCACCAAGGGATGCTCTGGAGCAAGAACCACGAAAGTTACACCATAAATAGTATCAGGCCTTGTAGTATAAACATAGATCTTTTCATCACTACCCTCAACTTCAAAATAAAATTCAAGACCTTCCGACTTTCCTATCCAATTTTTTTGCATCAGTTTCACTTTTTCAGGCCAGTGCTCTAAAGTATCGAGATCTTTTAAAAGATCCTCTGCATACTCTGTAATCTTAAAGAACCACTGTTCAAACTCTCTTCTCTCAACAGGACTCTTACATCTCCAACATTTTCCATCTATTACCTCTTCATTAGCAAGTACCGTTTTACAAGTAGGGCACCAGTTAGCAGGAGCCTTTTTTCTATAAGCAAGTCCTCTTTCATAAAGTTTTAGGAATATCCATTGAGTCCACTTATAATAATCTGGAGCACAGGCCGTTACTTCCCTATCCCAATCATAGACTACGCCCATCTTAAAAAGTTGTTCCTTCATTCTTGCAATATTTTTATAAGTCCACTCCTTGGGATGAACCTTATGCTTTATAGCAGCATTCTCAGCAGGCTGACCAAAGGCATCCCAACCCATAGGGTTTAATACATTGTAACCCTTCATGGTGTAATATCTTGCCACTACATCTCCAATGGTATAATTTCTCATATGTCCCATATGGAGATCTCCAGAAGGATAAGGGAACATGACAAGGGTATAATATTTTGGTTTATCAGACCTCTCTGTCACATGATATAGTTTGTCCTCATTCCACTTCTTTTGCCATTTAGGTTCTATCTCCTGTGGATTATATCTCTTCATCCTTCTATCCCTCTCCTTTTTCAAAAATTTTCTTAACTCCAATTATATAAAAGTATTTATTCAAGGACAATAATTTACATACAACCAAAAGAGGGCTGAGTTCTTATAAACTCAGCCCTCTTTAAATATTACTGAAGAATATACTGTATTTAGAAGCCTAAAGTGAGATAAGAATAAGCTCTACCCGTCTCATTAGGATTAGGAGTTCCTTGCCATATAGGGAAAGCATATCCCATGTAAAGATTTAAAGGTATATCTAAAAAGGTTATAAATTTCCAAACACTTTCAAATCCAAGTCCTAAGTTTAGTCCAGCTTTATCAATAGAATTTACATCTTCCCATACTCCTCCAAATTCCAAATAAACATTTGTTTCGAGTCTTCTTAAAATGAGCAGATTGAAGAATTTCATTTCCAAATCTTTAGCTACAGGAATATTCCAATTAACAAAAGAAGCAAGTTTTACATTTCCATAATACTCAGAAGTTAGAGATTTAAAATCAGAAAGATTAACCTTTTCCTCTTGTAGAGGATTACCACCCACATATCCAACTTCAAAATTTATATTGAGCTTACTTTGAGGAAAAACTAAGAAATCTTTGCTTAAAATTCCATCAACCCTATATACCTCAAAACCTAAATTGGAATATCCAATTCTCAATGAAAGTTGACTTAATAATGCCTTTTTATAATAGTCTGTAAATCTAGTTAGCACAAAATCGAAATATAGCTTGTTATTTAAGAGTTCGTTATAGGACAAAGAGAAATTCATTGTATAAGCTTTATCCCAATAGTTTCCACTTATACCAAGATCAAATTTTCTCCAAATATTCTTCGTAAAGGAGAGTTTCCCCATAAAAATATCAGGTTCCATAGCAATAAGCTGCAATACAAAGTTGTCATCCTTAGGAAGATTACGTTGATATACAAAATTCAATCCTTTATATCCTTCTTGATAAAAACTCTCAAAAAGTAGATGGAAATTAATAGGATCATAAAATTCAACAGAATAAGAAACATAATTAACTTCTCCTGTAGAAAGATCTATACTCAACGATGGCAAATCTTGATAAAGAAAAACATAAGCATCCAAAGGAACTTCTCTTTTAGAAGTGGTGATTATTTTTCTAGGATACCAGTTATTAATCCTATTAGCATCTGGTATTTTGGAATCTGGATCTAACACTACTCTTTCGGGAAAGTTCTCTGTCTCTATTTCTATGTATCCTTTTTCTCCATCATATATTACCTTCTTCTCTTCTCCATTTTGAGCTATCACTTTTACCTCTACAGGTAAGGAGATGTTGCCATTATTTCTTATATAGATCTTACTCACATACTTTCCATTATTATAAGAAATTGCCACATTTGTAATCTCATAATCTACCTTCCCTTTAGAATAGAACCAATTCTTAAAAAATTCTCCTAAACTCTTCCCACTATACTTCTCAAGTTTATCCTTAACTTCATCTGTAGTAATAACCTTTCCTTTATATTCACCATGCAAACTTTTGATATATTCGTCAAAATTCTCTTCACCTAATTCAAAGGATAAAGCCCTCAAGACTAAATAAGCCTTATTATATACTTTATCACTGTAACCATTAGCATTGCTTTCCCAATACTCTTTAATTATTTCCTCATCCCAGCCATCCTTTAAATAATATAAATAAGGGAGTTCTACCTGAACTTCTCTTAAGTTCAGGTCTCCCAACAAAGATTCTTTTAAAAAGTTTAGGAAATAATCATCTCCAAGATCAGGGAAAAGATTTCCTCCTTTTGCCCCATATTTTCTCTCAAAATAAGTGATAGATAGGTAATTAGCAAAACCTTCTGAAATCCAATTTTCTTTATCAAAGTCTATACCTACGCCTATACCCCACCAAAGGTGAGCAATCTCATGAGAAAGTAACCACTCATTTAATCTTTCTAAAATAAAGGGAATAACCAAATCGGAAGAATTAAATACACTTTTTCCTAATATAATTAAACCATCAGAAGTCATACCGTAAAATCCATAAGTCTGTCCTTCAACTATGCTTATTCTTTTATGATCTGTAGACCCATATAATTTAGAATAATATTCATAAATCTCTCGAACATAGCTTGCTAAAATTCTTGCTTTATATTCCCTTCCTGGGTAATGATATATGTATATCCCTGGGTATTTGTCATCCAAAAGCTTGTAAACCCTATATTTATTACTAATAGCTATAGGAAGAGTTCTTCTTGGACTTGTATTCTCCCCTATAATTCTCTTCCAGTCTCCGGCAACCTCCTCTTGAACTTTATCCATTCCCAAAGCTACTTGGTAATCTTTAGGTATCAAAAGCTCTAAATAAAAATTGCTTGAAACTAAAATTCCACCCTTATCCCATCCATCTTTAGTGTAAGAAAGCTCATAAGGAAACCACCCAAACCTACATAAAAAAGCATCATTTGCATATGCCATATCTCCAAAATAGGCTTCAGGAAACTTTGTTTGAAAATATATAATTAGTTTAAATCTTTCTTTGGGATAAATAGGATTGGGAAGTTTTACCTTTAAATAATTGTCTTTTAAAGAATAATTCTGAGATAATACTTTCCCTTTCTCAAGGGTATATTCTAACATTTTTCCATTTTCATCTTCCACTCTATTTATCTTTGTATAGCCAGGATCAAAACCATTTACATAGGAAGAATCCTGTAGTACATTGCTAAGATATGGATTTTTCTCCCTATAAAGGTTCATAGGAAGATAAAAGTAAATCTCATTTAAATTAATCTGAGTATTATTTTCATATTCTACTTCTACTCTTCCACTTATTATCTTTTCCCTTGGAGAAAGTTGAGCATAGACCTTATAGCTTGATTCTGCCCATATGGTGTTGGAAACAAAAACTAAGATTAAAAAAATCAGCAGGATGATCTTTTTCATAAGCTTACACTCCCCTTAGCTTTCTTTCCAAAACTTAATTTCATTGTGATAACCTTGTCGGTAGAGAATATTCTTGCAGCAACAAGAATCAAAATTATGAACACTGCTAACATATAAATTACTCCATAATATACTATGCTATAATTTCCAAGAAGTATACTTGAAGAAGCAATAAAAGGATGACTAAAAGGAATAGCATAAACCAAGAGCTTCACAGGTAGAGACAAGGAATTTATATCCGTAAAAAGAGAAAGGAAATAAGGTATCATTATAAGAATAATAATGGGAAATGATAAACTTTGTGCACTTCTTAAATCCTCCGCTAAAACCCCCAGAATTGTAGACAGAGCTAAGGCATTAAGAATAGCTAAAAATAGAGATAATCCAAGAAGGAAATAACCATAAGAATTAAAGGAGAGCCCAAGTTTAGTAATAATCTCATTACTCAAGTTATTTATATCTACACCTCCTGTTATACCTGAAAAGAAGGACCTATATCCTAACATGTATACACCTGCAGAAATTAATCCTACTATTCCAGCTCCAGCCATTTTGGCTACCACAATATACTTTCTACTCACAGGTACTGTAAGGAGAGTTTCAAGGGTCTTATCTTGTTTCTCAAGAGCAATAGCAGAAAGAACCATTTGGGACGCATACATTATAACTATCATTAGAACAATTGGGATAAAAATGGATTGAGAATAGACAAAATTCATCACTTGGGCAGAAGAGGCCTCTGCTATTTTATCTTTTATAATTACAAATTCTCTACTCTTTATGGGCTTTTTAATATTTTCAGGATCTAAGTTGGGAAATTTAGCTTTTAAAAAGTTATTAGATACATAGTTATTTATAGCATCTATTATGTTATTAACTACAGCACTTCCAGCAGTACTCCCCATGGAAAAACTTTTTATAAAGGAATAAAACTCAACTTCGGCAGATTCAAAATTAGAAACTCTTTCTCCAAACCCATTTGGAATTATCAAAAGAAAATTTAGCCCTCTCTTTTTAGCATAATCAATAGCAGTATCTTTGTCTTCTTTTTGTAGATCTTTATTTATAAGATTGACTCTAAATCCCCCAAAAGATAGATTGTTTAAAAGATCCTTAGAAAAATTACTCCTATCTAAATCCAATACATATACATCTCTTAGCTGGACTGCCTTCTTTATCTCACTTTTGGTTATATTCCCGAGAAAGTTAAAAAGAACAAGGGTGAAAGCAAGAGAAATTATCAATTGCCAAGTAACAAGCTCCCTAATTTCCTTCTTAAGAAGATTTGTAAACTTCTTCATTGTACTACCCTCCTAAATACTTCTTCTAAATTTTTTGCGGAATGTTTTTCCTTTAGCTCCTCCGCTGTTCCCATCTCAAGAATCCTACCCTTATCAATCAATGCAACCCTATCAGATAAAAATTCAATCTCAAGCATATTGTGCGAAGAAAGCAAAACTGAGGTACCTTCTTTAACGTACTCCCTAATTATCTCCCTAATCTCAAGGGCATTTATAACATCAAGTCCTGAAGTAGGCTCATCAAGAATAGCCAAAACAGGCTTTGTCATCAAAGCCCTTGCAAGGAGAAGCTTTCTCGTCATACCTTTACTGTAAGTCCCAATCTTATCATTTAATCTGTCAGAAAGTCCACTTATCTCTTTAGCTCTCTCCACAAAGATCTCTACATCCTCTTCTTTCTTTGCATAAAAGTTTGCCATAAACTTTAAATATTCAATCCCCTTCATATTTCTATATGCTCCAGCCTCTTCAGGGAGATAGGAAATATTCTCTCGTACAAAATCAGGATTCTCTTTAAGATTCTTTCCCATAAAAAGTACATTACCCTCATAAGAGGTAAGAAGAGTAGCAATAATCCTTAAAGTAGTTGATTTTCCAGCCCCATTAGGACCTATAAGAGCAAAAACCTCACCTTTTTTAACCTCAAAACTTACTCCTTTTAAAGCTTCGATCTTACCATAAGATTTTCTGAGATTGTCAACACGTAGGATGGTCTCCAAAATAAATCACCCCCATAATCTAAATTTTTTATTTCATTATATCAATAAAATTTTAAGCCTATTTTAATAACTATATTGTCTTACTGTACTACATATATAATACAATATGACAAAGACTATGTCAAATAAAAATATAGTTGAAAAAATTTTGCAAATATGATATTTTTAAAACTAGAATCCTAATTGAAAAATTTTTGCAGGTAAAAGGCCATGAATATGAAAAAAAATTTAAAAGAAAAAGGAATAAGATTAAGTAAGCCAAGGCTTATGGTCCTTGAATTTTTCGAAAACAATCCCTCAGGACATTTCTCTATAAACGAGATTTATGAGAGTCTAAAAAGACAGAATAAAAACATATCTTTTACATCGGTTTATAGAACTTGTAAACTCCTTGAAAGGCTTGGATATTTGAGAGCTATTACCTTTGAAGAAAGACATATTCATTACGAATGTAACTTAAAGCCTCACTTTCATATTCAATGTATTTATTGCGGGAAAGTAGAAGAGAAAGAACTAGACAATTGGAACGAGATATTAAAGATGCTACCTATAAATGAGAGTGGATATATCATCACCTCCGGCAACATAAGCATTTTAGGAATATGTAGCGAATGTCAGGAAAAACTGAAAAAAGAGGAGGATCAAAAGTGATTAAAAAGTTGATAGAAATGAATAAAGGAGAAAAGGGAAGAGTAATCAGCATACACGGAGGAAGGGGTAAAATCTTAAGACTTGCAGAGATGGGAATAACTCCTGGAGAGGAGATAGTTTTAATTCAAAAATCATTTGGTCCTGTAATAATTAGGGTTAAGGACACAAACCTTGCCCTGGGGAAAGGACTTGCTGAAACCATCTTAGTAGAGGTGAGCGATAATGGAAAGAATTAAAATACGAGTTGCTCTTGTAGGAAATCCAAATGTAGGAAAGAGTACAGTATTTAATCAGTTGACAGGACTTAATCAACATACGGGAAACTGGCCTGGAAAAACCGTAGAAAAGAAGATTGGATATGTAAATAAAGATAAATATATATTAGAGATTACTGACCTCCCTGGCATATATAGTTTAACTGCAAATAGCTTAGAAGAAGTCATATCAAGAGAATTTATTATAAAAGAAAAGCCTGACATCGTAATACTTATCGTTGATGCTTCAGGTTTAGAAAGAAATCTTTATCTTTTATCACAATTAAGAGAACTTACACCTAATATCATTATAGGTCTTAATATGATTGATATTTTAAAAATGAAAAAATACAAGTTAGATATAAAAAAATTAGAAGAGAGGTTAAAAATTCCTATTATTCCAACGATTGCTTCAAAAGGTATAGGACTTGATGAACTTGTAAATAAAGTTATTGAAGTATATGAGGAAGACAATTTAAACCCTATAGGGATACACTATGGAGACTTAGAAGAGGATATCAAAAAAATTGAGGAAATACTACCCGAAAACCTAGAAGGTTACCCTAAAAGATGGATAGCCCTAAAACTTCTTGAGAATGATCCAATAATAATTGATCTTTGCAAAAACAATCTATCAAAAGAAGATTGGGAAAAAATAAAAGAAATATTCGAGAAAAATGAAAATAATCCCATAAAAGTTGCCACTGCAAGATATAACTTCATTAAAAAAGTATTAGAAGGAGTCTTAGAAAAGCCAGAAAAGCAAGCAATATCTTGGACTGAAAAATTAGATGAATATCTTACTCATCCCTTTTGGGGTAGTATTTTCGCCATATTAATTGTTACGTTGATCTTCTATCTTTCCTTTACTCTAAACGACCTTTTATCAGAGCCTGTTGATGGACTTTTAAGCCTTATTGGAGATAAACTCTCTTCTCTCTTATTCTTTATACCCAATTGGTGGAGAGAATTACTTATAGAGGGAGTATGGCAGGGAGTTGCTACCATTTTATCCTTTACTCCTTTAATTACTATCTTCTTCTTTTTTCTTGCCCTTATGGAAGGTTCAGGATACTTAGCCCGTTTAGCTTTTGTATCCGATGGACTGATGCATAAATTAGGGCTTCATGGAAAATCTTTAATTCCTCTAGTAATAAGTTTTGGCTGTAATGTGCCAGGAGTTATGGCTACAAGAACCTTAGAAGATGAGAAAGATAGAATACTACTAATAATACTTGATTCTTTCATACCATGTGTGCCAAGAATTCTTGTAGCATCCTTTTTCCTAAGCATCTTTTTTCCAAGACAAGCATTTTTCTTACTTATTTTCTTATATTTCATAAGCTTCTTCTCTATATTTATTAATGGAAAAATCCTAAGAAGAAGGGTTTTAAAGAGCACTTTTAATCCTCTACTTATGGAACTTCCTATATATAAAATCCCAAATCCCAAATTAGTCCTACTATATCTCTGGGATAAACTAAAACATTTTTTGGAAAGAGCAGGAACCATAATGGCCTTACTTTCTGGCATCATATGGATCTTGTCTCACTATCCTACAGGAGATATCCAAAATTCTATCTTGGCTCAGATTGGTAAATTCTTTTCTATATTTATGAAACCGATGGGATTCAACTGGGAGCTTACTGTAGGACTACTGTCTGGCTTTGTAGCAAAAGAAGCAGCCCTCTCTACCTTAAGCGCTATTTATGGAGTAAGCAGTAATGAACTTGGATCCCTCCTACTTAAAATCATTACTACAAAAACAGCCTTTAGCTTTGTAGTTTTTCAACTTCTATACATTCCATGCGCCGCTACAGTAGCAACCATATATCAAGAAACTAAATCTCTCAAATGGACTATTTTCTCCATGATTTACTCTCTAACCTATGCGTATATTTTTACCTTTATCCTTTATCAAATTTTATCTATTTTAGGAGTAGTTTAAGAGATGATAGAAAAAGTAATAGAATATTTGAAAAATAAAAATAATATCGTAGATGTAAAAAAATTGAAGAAGGACCTGTCCCTCTCCGATGAAGAATGGGACTTAATCCTTCTTCAACTTAAAGACTTAGGTTATATTAAAGAAATCAATAAACTAAGTCCCAACAAGTGTAAAAACTGCCCTTATATTAGAGTCTGCTCTCAACAATGTCTTCAATCTGAGATCTTATATTTCGAATTACCTCATAAGGATCAGAACTCTGAGTAATAGGACGCCCTATCACAAGATAATCGGAGCCTCTCTCTAATGCCTCTCTTGGAGTCATAATTCTCTGTTGATCATCGGTTTTATCCTTAGTAAGTCTAATTCCAGGAGTAACAATTAACATAGGTCTTCTCAAATTATTTCTCAAAAGTTCAATCTCCCAAGGTGAGGCTATTACACCATCCAAACCTGTCTCCTGAGCAAGTTGAGCAAGAAAAAGTACCTGCTCAGGTAACGACCTAGAAATTCCCCAACTTCTTCTCAAAGTTTCTTCATTGAAACTGGTAAGGACGGTCACTCCAAGAAGGTAAGGATATTCAGTTTTATTTGATTCTTTATATTGGGATACAAGTTTAACTGATTCTCTGAGCATCTCTTCTCCACCAAGAATATGTAGAGTAACCATAAAAGGATCAAGAGTCAGGAGTCTATCAAGGGTCCTTACCACAGTATTGGGTATATCAAAGAGTTTCAAATCTATAAATACGTTTGTACCCATCTCTTTCAGAGCCTTTACTATATGAGGACCTGCTACAGAAAAAAGCTCCAATCCCACCTTAAAATTCTTTACATATGGAATTATCTTCTCCGCAACCTCTAAAGCCTTCCTCTCTTCAGGAAAATCCAGTGCAACTATGATAGGATCATACTTCCTCATCACTCCTCAACCTCCTTATAATTTTTATGAGCAATTCCAATTAGATCCATAACTCTTTCTTTTTCAAAGTATTTGAATGCTTCTTTCACCAGCCTTTCACCAATCCATGGATCTCTAAAATTTGCAGATCCGATTTGAACGAGCGAAGCACCTGCAAAAATATACTCCAGAACATCGCTAAAACTCACAATCCCACCACAACCAACAATAGGAAGAAGGTTCTCCTCATACACCTCCCAAACATACCTCAAAACCAGAGGTTTTACGGCTGGGCCAGAGTATCCTGCAAAAATCCTTTTAAAAACTGGCTTTCTTTTCTTCCAATCGATGGCAAGGCCTAAAAAGGTATTAAATAACACAACAGCTTCTCCGCCTGCATCTTTTACAGCCTTCACAATCTCTACTATATCCTTTGCTTGAGGAGTTAATTTTACCCATACTGGTTTACCAATCTCTTTTACAACCTTTTTAGTTATCTCTTTTACCATCTCTTTATCAATTCCAAAGAGCATTCCTCCACCCTCTACATTAGGACAAGACAAATTAAGTTCAACCCCAGAGATTTTACACCCTCTTAAGTTTCTAGCAATTTCATAGTACTCTTCTTTCTTCTCCCCAGCGATACTCACTATAACATTAGTACTAAGCCTTTCGAGAAAGGGCATCTCCTCTTCAAGAAATTTTTGTAATCCTACGTTTTCAAGCCCTATGGAGTTTAAAATTCCCGCATAGCTTTCCCAAATTCGTGGGGGAGGATTCCCCTCTCTTGGATTTAGTGTAATACTTTTTGTTACAAATCCTCCTAACCCATTAATATCATAGAACTTATTTATTTCTCTCCCATTACCACAAGTTCCCGAGGCAAGAAGAATAGGATTTTTAAAAATCAAACTTCCAATTCTCACCTCCAAATTATTCATCCCAAATTACCTCCGTTCCACAAAAGACAGGCCCCTCCTTACAAACATGCAATACTTTATCTTTACTCTTAATAGCACAAGAAAGACATATACCAAAACCACATCCCATCCTCTCTTCTAAAGAAAGATAAACTCTATCTTTATCCTCTACTCTCTTCACCAAAAGTTTCAACATTTGAGAAGGGCCACAAGATATTATCTTGTCAAAAGTATTCAGATCTTTAGGAATAAAGTCCAAAATTTTTCCTTTATATCCTATAGAGCCATCTTCGGAAGATATAACAAATTCTCTACTATATTTCTTAAGGTCTAAGTAAACTTCTTCAGAAACAAAAGAGGAAAAACCAATAAAAGTATAGAAATTAACTTGATCTTTATAATAATCTACAAGAAAATTCAAAGGAGCTATTCCAACTCCTCCTCCAACAACAAGAACATTCTCTTTTTTATTAAGATTAGGGAATGAATTTCCTAAAGGTAACAAGACTTTTATCTCTTCTTTATTTCTTTTCTTACTTAAAAGATGCGTACCCCTACCTACTACTTGATATAAAAAGTAGTATCTATTTTTATCTCTTTTAAAAATACTCATAGGTCTTCTCAAAAATGGATCATACTCATCTCCAACACTTAGCATGGCAAATTGCCCTGGATAAACTTCTTCTACTTCCTCTGCCTCCAAACATAGAAGAAAAATATTATTTCCCACGTTATTATTCAAAATCACTTTTCCTGTAATATCCTTTACCATAAAATCTTCCCTTCTCTATAAACTAAACGTCCCTCAACAAAAGTCATAATAGGCCAGCCTTTCAATTTCCAACCATGAAAAGGAGTGTTTTTACCTTTTGAAAAGAATTTCTCCTTATCAACTTCCTTTTCAAGAGAAAGATCTATAACAGTAAAATTGGCAGGAACATTTTCTTCAAGAGGAATATAAGGTAGATTCAAGATTTTACAGGGGTTATAACTCATTTTTTTGAAAATCTTATGAAGAGGAATCTTTCTTTCATAATAACCATAAGTTAGGATCAAAGGAATAGCTGTCTCCAAACCTGATATCCCGTATTCCGCAAGACCATACTCCACCATTTTATCATCTAAATGATGGGGAGCATGATCAGTAGCTATCACATCTATGAGATCATTTTTTATACCTTCCCATAAAGCTTCTTGATCTTCTTTAGTTCTCAAAGGAGGATTCATTTTAGTATTTGGATCATAATCCAGTTCTTTTACAGCATCTTCGGTGAGTACCAAATGATGAGGGGTTACCTCACAAGTTACATTTACACCATGTTCCTTTCCCCACCTTATCATATCTAAACTCTGCCAACAGGAAATATGAGCAACATGTAGTTTTCCTCCTGTGAGAGCTGAAAGAAAAACATCCCTTGCTACTATACTTGCCTCAGCCACCCATGGCATCCCTTTAAAACCAAGTAATGTAGATATTTTCCCAAAGTTTACATTTCCATCTAATGTAAGATTTATGTCCTCTGCATGTTCAATAATCGGAACATCAAATATTTTTGAATACTCAAGAGCATATCTTAAAACCTCACTATTCATCACACAATTTCCATCATCGGAAAATGCTTTAGCTCCTGCCATATACATATCTCCCATTTCAGATATCTCTTTCCCTTCTCTACCTTTTGTAATAGTGCCTATGGGATAAACTCTCGAAAGTCCAATGATATCTGATTTTTCATAAATGAATCTTACTATCTCTTTATTATCAATAGGTGGGTTAGTATTAGGCATACAGCAAACAGCAGTAAAACCTCCAGCCACAGCTGCTTTGCATCCAGACTCTATATCTTCCTTCCATTCATATCCAGGTTCTCTAAGATGTACATGCATATCCACAAGAGTTGGAGCCAAAACTTTATTTTGTCCCTCTATAATCTCCACATCTCCATTAATATCTAAATTCTTTCCAATCTTTTTAATTACCCCATTCTCCACATAAAGATCTCCAGTCTCTTCCATATCCTTCTCGGGATAAATAAGAGTCACATTTTTAAACAGTATCTTCATCGCCTTTCCCTCCCAACATAAGGTAAAGAAGAGCCATTCTAACAGCAACCCCATTTGTAACCTGTTCATTTATAACCGAAATAAGACTATCAGCCACTTCAGAAGATATCTCCACTCCTCTATTCATTGGACCAGGGTGCATCACAAGGACATCTTTTTTGGCTTTTTCTATTCTTTCCGAGTTAACACCATAAAGCATATGGTACTCCCGCAAAGTAGGAAATAGTCCTTTTTTCTGCCTCTCTAATTGAAGCCTTAATACGTAAATTACATCAGCATCTTCAATAGCTTCATCTAAGTTATAGGTAACTTTAACATTAAGGGACTCTATATAGGGAGGTATTAAGGTGGGAGGACCACAAACTATTACTTCACTTCCTAATTTATTCCAAGCATAAATATTTGATCTTGCCACCCTACTATGGAATATATCTCCAATTATAGCTATTTTTAAACCATCAAGCCTTCCCTTTTTCTCATACACTGAAAAAACATCCAAAAGAGCTTGAGTAGGATGTTCATGCATCCCATCTCCTGCATTAATAACCCCAGCCCTTACATTCTTTGCAATAAAGGAAGGAACCCCCGACGCACTGTGCCTAATAATAAACAAATCAATTCCCATAGCTTCTAATGTCTTAACAGTATCAAGAAGAGTTTCTCCCTTTTGTACACTACTTGTAGAAGTAGCAATACTTATGGTATCTGCACTTAAATACTTTGCAGCAAGCTCAAAAGACGATCTAGTCCTTGTGCTCGGCTCATAAAAAAGAGTACAAATAGTCCTTCCTCTTAAGGTAGGTACCTTTTTAATTGGCCTTTTTAAAATGTCTTTCATATTAACAGCGGTCTCAACTATTAATTCAATCTCTTCCTTTGAAAGCTCCTCTATACCTATAAGATCTTTCTTTTTCCACATAATTAATCCTCCTTCCACTCTCCAATAACTACCTCATCTACCCCATCTATTTCTTCAAGTCTTACCTCGATCTGTTCCTTACGAGAAGTGGGAACATTTTTTCCTACATAATCTGCCCTTATAGGAAGTTCTCTATGTCCTCTATCAATTAAAACAGCAAGTTGAACTGTTTTAGGCCTCCCTATATCCATCAGGGCATCAAGAGCAGATCTTACAGTCCTTCCCGTATAAAGCACATCATCTACCAGGACTACATCTTTATTCTCAATAGAAAAATTTATATCGGTTTTTCCTACTTGAGGTTGATCAAGACGAAGATTAAGATCATCTCTATAAAGAGTAATATCCAGACTTCCCACAGGTACTTCTACACCCTCAATTTCTTTCAAAATCTTTTGAAGTCTTTGAGCAAGAGGAACTCCTCTTCTTCTTATTCCAATAAGAACCACATTTCCAATGCCTTTATTTCTCTCTACTATCTCATGAGCAATTCTTCTTAGAGCCCTTTTTATTGCTTCTTTATCCATTATTTTGGCTTTCTCTTGAAAATACATAAATTTTCCTCCCTTCTTAGGCATAAAAAAAACGGGTATATCCACTTTTTGTGGACATACCCGTTTTATTCTGTTTAAAAATATTATTTTTACTCAATTTTCCTCCTTTTTAGCCTCACTGGGCTAAATTAAAGGAACCATAGTATTATAAATGTATAAAAGGCTTATGTCAAATTTTTAACCTTTGTAGTATTTTGGACCAGTTCTAATTCAGGAAAATTTTCCTTCAAAATGGAGGCCAAAATTGCCAATGCTCTATGAACTCCAAGAGTTGGATCAGGATCATCAGAGTCATGAATAGCTATTTTTAAAATATCTTTTTTTATGTCATTTATATCAACAAAAAACCTTTGTTGGTAATATCCTTCCACACATAAAACATCTACAAGTATACTTCTTTCGTTATGATAAACATCCAAAATTTTAATCAAAGTATTTTCATCTCTATAAATCACATCTCTCGGTAAAATAGATAATACCTCTTTAATAAATTCATTATTGAGAGTCTTTTTAATTTTAAATTCAATTAAAGGCATAAAAAGATCCTCCTTTGATAAATTTAAGAGAGGATAATACTTCTTCACATGTTCTGGAAGATCTACATCCCTTTCCTTTCTGAATCCAATATAGTAAATTGTAAGCCCTAAAGAAAGCCATTTTCTTGCATACTTAGTTTTATAATACTCAGGAAAGTCTGTCCTTAAACCATCATCCCACATGGGGGAAAAATTGGTAAATTTTTTCAAAAGTTCCCATACAGTCATAGCATAATCCTCATCATCAGACACAAAGATAAAAACACCACCCTCTTTCAGTCTATCGGAGATTAAATAAATAAAGGGCTCATTTACCAATCTTCTCTCTTTGCGAGATTTTTTAGACCATGGATCAGGGAAATTAATATATACTCCAGAAAGAGTTTTAGATCTTACAAATTTACAAAGAAATTCACTTCCTTCAATCCTCATAATTCTGATGTTTTTAAGCCCTGATTTTTTTACTCTACTTAAAGCTTTTCTAAATATCTCCTTAGAGACATCTATCCCTATAAAATTAGCATTTGGATTCTCCTTAGCCATATGGACAATAAATTCACCATTTCCCATCCCTATCTCAAGAAAGATGGGATTCTCATTTTGAAAGATGTCCCTTAAATCTAAGAAATAATTTGCCTTATTATTCGAAATTATCAAATCATCCATTTGAAAATCTATTTTATAATATCTTGTATAGATTTAAAATGGAGGTGTTTTTATGACTGAAAATAGAGAACCAGTAGTATTAAAAAATCAGGGGCAAAAAATCTTTGGTGTAATACACATACCTGAAAAAACTCCTGCTCCTTTTGTACTTTTTTGCCATGGTTTTACAGGAACAAAAATTGAACCTCATAGAATATTCGTAAAAACCGCAGAAGCATTAGCTAAAGAAGGAATAGGAGCTCTACGCATAGATTTTAGAGGATCTGGAGATAGCGAAGGTTCATTTAAAGATATGACAGTAGAAGGAGAGGTCTCAGATGCCATGGTAGCCATTGAATATTTATCACAAAATAATTTAGTTGATAAAGAAAAAATAGGAATTCTTGGGCTTTCTATGGGAGGCGCAGTGGCAAGTATAACATCAGGAAGAAATCCTCTAATTAAATCTTGCGTACTTTGGTCTGCAGTATGTCATTTTGATATCTTCTTCAATAGATCTCCCGAAGAAGTGTCGAGAATTAAAGATTATGGAGATTTTATTGACCTCGGAGGAAATCCTGTAGGAAAGAAATTTTTAAGCGAAATAGTAAATATAAAACCTCTTGAGGAGATTAAGAAAAGAAGTATACCTGTCCTTATAATCCATGGAAGCGGAGATATGGTAGTACCCATCCAACACGCATATGACTATTTCAACGGTTTAAAGGATACCCATAAAGTAAAACTTGAAATCATAGAAGGAGCAGATCATACTTTCAATTCTATTGAATGGGAAGAAAAAGTAATTGAGAAGACTGTAAATTGGTTTAAAGAAACATTATAAAGCTATAAAAAGCGGGAAAGTTTTTTGCTTTCCCGCTTCTGGATTTTCATTCTTTTAAATACTTTTCTGGGTTTTTGTCAAATTCAATTTTGCACGCCTTACTACAAAAATAGTACTTTTTACCTTTATATTCCGAAACAAAAGGAGATTTAATTTCATCTACTTCCATCCCACATACAGGATCCTTTGCCACTTTAATCACCTCCTCTTAAACTGATGTCTTGAATCTTCCCAATCTCAATGAGTTGGTTACCACAAAAACAGAACTAAAAGCCATTGCCATACCCGCAAACATAGGATTTAACAAAATTCCAAAGAAAGGATAAAGTAGTCCACTTGCTATAGGAATACCAATGACATTGTAGATAAAAGCCCAGAACAAATTCCATTTAATAGTTTTAAAAATTTTCTCAGAAAGTTCTAATGCTCTTAAAACCCCTTTTAAATCGCTATTCACGAGAACAATATCACCCGATTCAATGGCAATATCAGTACCATTGCCCATGGCAATTCCAAGATCTGCTTGAGCAAGCGCAACGGCATCATTAATTCCATCACCAATCATAGCTACTTTTTTACCTTCTTTTTGTAATTCTAAAATCTTCTCGGCTTTTTCCTCAGGCAAAACCTCAGAAATATAAAAAGAAAGACCCAAATTTTTTGAAACTTCCTCAGCAACTTCTTTCTTATCCCCTGTTAACATTCCCACTTTATAGCCTTTATCCATCAACCTCTCAACAACAAACTTTGCATCTTCTCTAAGCTGATCTTGTAATACAATGATTCCTACAAGTTCACCATTTTTATAAATACCCACCAAATTTGAGATAGCAAAGTCTAAATTAAAATTCTTATAATCTTCTCTTAAATAATCCTCAATTCTTCCAATAAAATACTTATCTTCACCAATGTAGCCTTCAATTCCATATCCTGGCTGTTCTCTTAAATTTCTCACCTCATAAAAATCTAAAAGATCTTGAATTTTTAATTCTTCAAGTATCGACTTTGCAATGGGATGCTCTGAGAACCTCTCAAGGGATCCTGCAATCTTTAGCAACTTTTCTTTATCATATTCCTTAAGACTTAAAACATCCTTAACCTTTAATTTTCCATAAGTTAAAGTCCCTGTTTTATCAAAAATAACAGTATCTATCTTTTCCACCTTCTCAAGCACCTCTGCTCCATTTATCAATATTCCCATCTCACTTCCTTTACCTATGCCCACAACTAAAGCAGTTGGAGTTGCTAACCCTAAGGCACAAGGACAAGCAATAACAAGAACTGATACAAAAGAGAATAAAGCATATTTATATGATGGTGAAGGTCCCCAAATATACCAAACTACAGAAGTTAAAAAAGCAATTGCCAAAACAATTGGGACAAAAACGTTGGCTATCCTATCCACAAGCCTTTGAACTGAAGATTTTGTGTTCTGAGCCTCCTCTACCTTTCTTATTATTCTGGAAAGTAAAGTTTCCTGTCCCACTTTCTCGGCTCTTATTTTTATCACACCACTCATGTTTATAGTGCCTTCATAAACTTTATCACCCACTCTTTTCTCTTTGGGCAAACTTTCTCCTGTTAACATAGACTCATCAATGTAGGAAATGCCATCTATTATTTCTCCATCTACCGGAATTCTTACAGAGGGTTTTATCAAAATTATGTCCCCTTTAAAAATCTCTTCTACTGGAATCTCAACAAAATCATCTCCTCTTTTAACAAAAGCTGTCTCAGGTTTTAGTGAAAGTAACTTATTGATAGCCTGCGAGGTTTTACTTTTAGCCTTCTTTTCTAAAAACCTACCTAAAAGAACAAAAGTTATAATTATTGCAGAACTATCATAGTAAACTTCAGGTCTCACATTAGTACCACTAAAGACTGAAGGAAAGAAAGTACTTAGCACACTATAAATATAGGAGGAAGTAGTACCTAAGGAAACTAAAGTATTCATATCAAAAAATCTGTGCTTAATTGCAGAATAAGCACTTTTATAAAAAGGATAACCCCCATAAAATTGAATTGGAGTTGTTAAAAGGAATAAAAAAACAGGATTAAATTTAAAAAACATACTTCCTAAAAACACTGGAATAGCCAAGATTAAACTTATTAGAAACCTCCTCTTAATGTCCTTTAATTCTTTTTCTCTTGCTTCTTTAACTACATCTTCAATCTCTTTGTTCTCTAATAAAAGTTCATAACCAAGATTATCTATCACCCTCTTAATGTCTTTAACGCTAACCAAAGTAGGCACATACTCTAAAAACAACTTTTCCTGAGCAAAATCAACATTTACATCTACCACTCCTAAAACTTTAGACAACTCTTGTTCTATTCTCTTTGCACAATTTATACAAGTCATTCCTAAAACAGGAAAATTAACTTTCGAGGTTACTATTCCATACCCTATTTCTTCGATCTTCTCTTTTACATATTTTAAGCTAATTTTTTTATCTAAAATTAGTTCAGCCCTCTCTAAAGAGAAATTTACACTCACATCTTCTATTCCATCAATTTCTTTTAATGTATTCTCAATTCTTAAAGCACAACCAGCACAACTCATTCCCAAAATAGGTAGCTCAATTTTTTCCACTTTCAATTACCTCCTTTCTTTTTTATTTTATACTATTTTAGTATAAATTTCTAACAAAAAATTATCTTTTCAACATTAAAATTTCTTGCTTTATCTCTTCAAAAACCACATCTCTATTTTCCTGAGTCAAATAGTAAACCTTTCCATACTTTTTAAATTCTTGCACAAAATCTCTATGTAAAGAGGCAATAATTTTAAATCTGTCATTTTTCATAACTTCGTGAATTTTCTCTCGAAACTTATCAGAATAAAATTCCATCTTGCCAATCTCATCAATTATATATAAATCTGAATCCAAACAGAAGATTTTATCCACAGCACTCTCCAGAGAGTTTATATCAAGAAAATACTTACCAAACTTATGAGGTGTTTCTTTGTAGATAGAAGCAAAATTCAATCTCTGATTATCTCCTAAAATTACGAGCTCAAAACCAACTCTAAACCTACCATCTCTTACTTCCTCAGTAATAAAACCACAAACGAGTATCCCTTTATCTCTACAAAAGTTATATACTCTTCTGAGCAAAGTAGTTTTTCCTACTCCTGGCTGTCCTGTAATAAATATTTTCATTTTTATTTGATTCTCCATTGAATCTTTAAATTTTTGTATTATATCATAAAAACAACTATGTATATTACTATTGATCTCGGAACAACTAACATAAAGTTTGTCCTATGGAGTAGTGATGGACAAATTATAGCCAAAAGGTCCATTCATACTCCTATGGAAAAAGATAAGACTATAAATCCTTTAAAATTAATAGAAATAATAAAAGAGATCATTGAAAATTTTGAAAGAAAATACAGAAACGAAATATTAGGAATATCTGTAGGAGGAATGGCAGAGTCAGGATTACTCATCGACAAAAATGGTAATCCTTTAACTCCAATTTACACTTGGCTTGATAATAGAGGAGAAGAAGAACTAATAATCCTTCAAAAAATAGGAAAAGAAAAAATCTTTGAGATTACAGGATTAAAAATCAATCCTAAATATTCACTGGCAAAAATTTTATGGATCAAAAAGCATCATAAAAATTTATGGAAAGATTCCTATAAATGGCTAAATGCTGTAGATTTTATAAACTATCACTTCACTGGAAGAGCTGTAACAGATTTCTCCCTTGCAAGCAGAATGCTACTTTTTGATATAAGAAATAAAGAATGGGCGGAGGAGATTCTAAATTTATGTGAGATACCTATGGAAAAACTGCCTGAAATCAGACCAGCAGGGAGTATTATAGAGGAAAAAGAGTATGCATACGTATTAGGTGGCCATGATCATCCTATAGGTAGCATAACCCTTGATCTTTCTAAAGGTCTTTATGATTCTTGGGGAACTGCAGAAGCCTTATTAATACATACAAGTAAACCGATGCTCACAGAATATATAAGAAGATTAGGCTATTCCGTAGGTTGTATTGGAGAGGGGCTGTATTACGTAATAGCAGGCATACCCTATTCTGGAGGAATAGTTAAATGGATAAAAGAAAAATTGGGATTTGAACTTAAGATCAACCCAACAAAAACCTCAGGAATTCTTTTCTTTCCCTATTTGATGGGAAAGGAAAATAAAGACTCAGAAATTGTAAAAGCATTTTTGTATGGATTAGATATAAATACATCTCTAAGAGATATAGAACAATCTATATGGGAAGGAGTATTCTACGAGACTAAGAGTATCGTTGAAAGCTTAAAGGAAAATTTTGAGTTTGAGAAAATTATAATTTCGGGAGGAATGACAAAGTATAAGTCTCTTTTACAATTAAAAGCTAACATCTTAGACATGCCACTTAACATATCAGAGGAAAGAGAGTTAACCTCAAAAGGTTTGGCTTTTTTGATTGCAAAAGCATTAAACAAAACAATAGAAAGTTTCAAGGAGAAAAATTTTCTAATCATTTACCCCCAAAATAACACTGAGCAATTTGAAAAAGCTTACTTAGAGTATAAAAAAATAAAAGGCCTGCTGGGACTATAACCTCCAGCAGGCCTATGAAGGCTTAACTAATTTTTAATTACTTTAGTCCTTCTAAAACAGCATTTATAGCCGCCTCAAACTTAGGTCTTAATGCCTTTATAGATTTTGCAGGATTTGCCACATCAATCTGATCCATCAATTCAGTAAATCCTGGAATTCCAGCAGCAGGATTTATAACAGTCCTTGTTGACGCATCTATTAAAATATCATAAACTTCTTTGCCACCTACCCTCTCAATCTGGTCCTTAACAATAAGCTCTTTCTCCTTATCTGTTGGCATCAACATCCATAAAAGATATAGGGCAGCAAGTTCTGGATCCTTAGAGGAAGAAGCTATAGCCCAAGCAGAATCATCACCTTCATCGGCACTCTTCTTATTAGTATCTGGCCCCTTAGGGAATGGAACCATACCTAATTTTTTACCAAGGGCATTTCTCATAGTAGAAATATCCCAAGGTCCCCAATAATCCATACAGGTAATACCCTTTTGAAATCTTCCTTGAGGATCTGTCCACCAGTCAGCAGGTCTCATCTTATATTTTGCGTCCATCTCATACACAGCCTGAAATGCTTTATAGGCCTTAGGATTATCAAGATTAAACACTGGTCTTCCACCAATATATTTTATAGGCATAACATCGTTGGTCCATAAGAATGGAGCATATGTCCTCCAACTTGCATAAGCATATTGGTCTATCTTTCCATCACCATTGGTATCTTGTGTAAGTTGCTTGCCTAAGTTGAAAAAGGTCTCCCAGGTCCACTTCCCTTGCTTATATAACTCAAGAGGATCAGGAAGTCCTGCCATCTCAAATTTCTCTTTATTGTAATAAAGTATGTAGGGAAATACATTATCATTGTAAATGTTTGTTACTGCATAAATCTGCCCTCTCCAAGTAAAGTAATCAAGAATAGGTTTTCTAAAACCTACAACATTATAGAGATCTTTATTCTTAAAATCAATATATCTATCTAATGGAAGAAGCATCTTCTTCATCATCCAAGTAGGTTTTTGTCTACTATCAATGTAAACAATATCACAACCAGAACCAGAAAGTATTGCTGCCGTTTGTTTCTCGACTTTGGTTTCCCAAGTCACATAAACTATCTTAACTTTTGCTCCTGTAATCTTTTCAAACTCTTCCCTTGCTTGTTTTGGTGATCTCACACCAGGAATATTACTTTTTTCTTCCTCGGGCCAATGTTGCCAAACGTAAATTGTTTTACCTCTATACTTTTGAGTATCAATATTTAATACATAGTTTCCAACCTTATACTGATATACCCTCTGCCCAAATCCAGGGACAAAAGTTAAGAAAGCAAAAAACATTAAGAAAAACAGAACAAAAACCTTTCTTTTATTCATTTAGAGCCCTCCCCTCTAAAAAATTATTTAGAATCAGACTTTCTCTCCTTCTTTCTGGAATGTAAATTTCCTTATCCCCCCTTTCTTTATAAACCTTATAAGGCATTTCAAATCACCTTAAGAGTGGTCTCAATAATCTCTCCCGAAAGAAATTCAAAAATTATTTTGAGACTATCTATATTCTGATATTTTGAGAGATTCTCAAATACATGCTTCTTTATTACCACCTGAGAATCAATGACGGAAAAATCATCCCATCCTCTTAGATATGGTGTCCAAGAATCCCTTATAGGTCTTCCTGTTTTTGCATCAAAGACTTTAATTGCACAAAGTCTAGCCCCATTAAAAGCTATAATAAATTTTAAGTCCGTAGGAACTCCACTTATGATGTTAAAGGGTTTATCAAGAAGTACAGGATCTTTATACTGCACTATATCCAATGGGTAATCCACACTTTCTGTAAACTTAAAGTTTAATCTGGCCACTACCCCATAACTTTGAGGAGTTAAAATATTCTTTAAGAATTCCTTCTTAAGTATTAACCTGTTTGGAGATTCTTGTACATAATCTTTACCCTGGATTAAACCCTTTCCATTCAAGTATATTCCTACAAAAGAGTTACCGTTTAACTCTATCTCTACACTCTCATCCTTCACCTTATTCTCTTTGATATACAAAACTCCTGGATTTAAGAAGGCATTCCTTTTACCATAGGAAGCATTAATAATAATCTTTATAGCCTGTTCATCTCGCCAAACTCTGTTTCGACGATCATAATTTTCTCCATTATCCCAGTAAAATGTAGCCATCTTATACTTCTTAGCAACCCTAATAAGATTATCAAAATAGTACCATTCGGCTGGCTTATTTCCATTAAATAGCCCATACTCTCCAATAATAAAGGCATAGGAAGGAAATTTTTCTCTTACAATCCTTATGTCCTTGTCCATCTGCTCTTTATCTCTATCAGTTCCCCAACTCTTTCTTCCCCACCAATTAGCAGTAAAGTCCCAAGGAGAATAATAATGCACACCTATTATTATGTTAGGGTCTTTTGGAGGTACAAAATACTTTTCTGCCTTATAAGTGTCGGTCCATAATGGAGGAACAACCACAAGTCTTCTGTCATTATATCCTCCAGAATTTCTTATAACCCTCAAAATCCTCTCATTTACCTCATTCTGCAGAGCACCTGCCTCTTGCTCCGAAAATCCTTCATATGTAGGTTCATTAATGATTTCAAAAATCAATTTCTCTGAATAATCCTTAAATCTATCTGCTATCTGAAGCCATAATTTTTCAAGCTTATTTATAGTTCCTTCTTTATCCAACTTCATTTCTTTGCTTAACCATCTCCAAGAGTCATGATGCACATTGATTATCACATATAAGTCTTTTTTTAGAGCCATATTAACTACCTCTTCTACTCTATCCATCCATTCTTTATCAACTTTATAATCTGGTGCAGGTCCCATGTGATCAACCCAAGTAACAGGAATCCTTACACTCCTAAATCCCATTCTCTTTATATCCTCAAAAACATACTCTTCAGTTTTTGGATTCCCCCAAGATGTTTCATCAGGTATAGCATCTAACGCATTACCAAGATTCCAGCCTGGATCCATATCCTCAACCGCTTTATAGGGATCTACATAATTAAAATTCCCCTTATAAGAAGTAGCATATATTTTTCCCGATATAAGACCGAGAAAAATTAAAAGAGATAATATAAAAATTTCTCTCATCTCATCCACCTCAATCTTTGACAAACTTAACCTCATCTACATAGAGGGTTGTATTTCCTTCGGGTACTCCTGTCACCTCAATACTCATACCCCAAATTCTTTTCTTATCTACAGTAACAAAGGATTTTAGAGGAACAGAAATCTTTGTCCATTGAGTAGGTACACCACCAGTTATGGTATACTTTTCAGAATAAAATTCTTTACCATCCTTTTGAGCTGGAGCCTCAACAATGGTTACCAAAAGATTGTAATCACCAGCCTTCTCAGCCCTTATATAGAACTCCAGAGCCTTATAATTAGAAAGGTCTAAAATCTTATCCTTAGCATTAAAATTCCACTTAGCAAAATTTATACCCATTCCAGCCCACCAACTATTCCATACAAAATTTATTTTCAAACACTTCTTACCAGAATAAGCTACACCTTCTACCTCTTCTACTTTACAGCCCTCTGGAGCAACCCAATACCCTAAGGCTGAAAGATTAGTATTCTCCGATTCCCCATCATAAATCAAAATTTCCTTTACACTTTGAGAAAAAGAAATACCCAAAAAGAGGAATAAAATCAAACCCATTAAGATTACCTTTTTCATAAAGACACCTCCTAAAGAAAAATTTTTATCCAACAATTCCTGTCCTCTCTACACTTTCTACAAAGAATCTTTGCGTGAAAATATAAAAGATCAACATTGGTAAAATAACAAGAATAGCACCAGCATATTGAGGAGGAAGTATTAATAAGGGATCAAAAATCTGCGTTCCCCCAGTTATTATAGCCCTGATATTTGCTAAATTAAGAGATAAAGTATATTTATCAAAATCTCCAATAAATACCGATGGTTCAAAAACATCATTCCAATGCCATACTAAAGAGAATAAGAAAACTGTTACTATGGCAGGAACAGAGTTAGGAATAAAAATTCTTAAATAAGTTTGAAATGGTGAAGCGCCATCTACATAAGCTGCCTCCTCTAATTCCTTAGACATACCTCTAAAGAACTGCCTGAATATGTAGATAAAAAGTCCACTCCTCAGACCACCCCCTAATATGGTTGGAAGAATAATAGGATAGTAAGTATTTAAAAGATTAAAAGGCTCTCCTCTTATAAGCTTAAATATTCCTAAAATATCAAATTTTTGATAAAAAACATAAAGAGGAATTAGCAAAACTTGGGGTGGAACTATTAAAGTAAATAATATTAATGCAAAAATGAACTCTCTTTCTTTAAACTTAAACCTTGCAAGTCCATATCCAATCATAGAGCAAGAAATAACATTAAATATTGCAGGAATTATAGAAACAATTAAGCTATTTTTAAAAGCATTAAAATAATTGAGAGAAACAAAAGCCTTTTTGAAATTTTCAATAGTCGGATGTTTAGGTATCCACACAACTGTAGGATCAATAAGATCTTCTCTACTCTTTATAGCAGTACTTAGCATAAATAGTACAGGTCTCAAAAGTACATAAGAAAGTCCAATAAAGAGAATTATTTTAACAAGAGTAATAAACCATTGGTATATCTTATTTTTAAATATTAAAATTATATCTTCTTTTGTATAATTCTTGTATTTAATCATTAAAACTGCCTCCCTTATTCATTCATATAGAAAACCCGCTTTGAAATTACCCACATAAGCAACAAAAGAACTAAACCAATGATAATAAAGTAAAGCCAAGCTATTGCGGCACTATAACCATGGTTTAGTTGCTTAAATGCAACCTCAAGAATATACCTAAGAACATCATTACTATAATCAGTAAAGGAATCAATCACAGTATAAATCACGTTAACTAAAACAATCGGCGAGATCATTGGCAAAGTAACCTTCCAAAAGGTTTCCCATGTTGTGGCTCCTTCCACACGAGCCACTTCGTAAAAAGAAGAAGGAATAGACTGCAAACCAGCAAGAAATATTAAAATCTGTACTCCTGATTTCCATATAATTTCATATATTCGATCAATGGCATTGATTATTGGCATTAAGAAAGGTATGTTTCCCGTTATTCTTATCAAGAAAAGCCTAAAATCTATGCCCCTTAAGAAAGGAGAGTTAGAAAGAGCCATTCCAGCTTGAGCCCCCATTGCGAACTGTTCTATAGAATTACTCTCAAGCACATAAAGTAAAGCACCAGACATTACTACTACAGGCAAAAAGAATATGGCCCTCACTAAAGTTCTCCCTCTGAATTTTTGGTTTAAAAGAATAGCTACAAAAAGAGAAAACATTATTATTAAAGGGATATTAACAAGCATGTTTCCTACTTCGGTGGTTAAATATCTAATAAAATTGGGATCCTCCCTAAGAGCCTTTATAAAATTTCTAAAACCTACAAAGATCAAATTATACCCTTCAGGGGAGACATCTAATTGACTAAAAGCAAAAATAATAGATTGAATAAAAGGCCAAGCAAAAAATATTAAAAACCCTAAAAGCCAAGGATACACAAACAGCCTTCCAACTCTTGCCTGCCTTTGAGATAAAGTCTTCAGTCTTTTTCTATTTTTCATAACTCTCAATGCCTCCCTAATTCTTTCCTAAAAAGAAAACAAAATCTTCTCCCTTTATTATCTTTCCTTTATACTTAAACGGTTTGGAGGTGTAGTTAACAACTACTTCTGTGTCATTCTCATACTGTACCTTGTATACTCCATTACTTATCTTTGTATGAGTCCTTATAGGCACATCATAAATATTTATGTATAAATCTCTTAACAAGTTGTATTCTTTTACCGCTTGATCAATCCAATCCTTATAATTAGAACTAACCATTTCATTGAAGATACTTTTCTTAAAATATGAAGAATCTTTAAAAATCAATGCATAATAAGGTAAAGCTCCATACTCTACCATTTTTAGAAACTCCATTCTCTGACTTTCCCTCAAATTTCCCGGTCTTCCACTATATGGAACATATCCATGAAGTAAAATCTGAAGGATAGGCACACTTTCTGACTCGATAGCAAAGTTGCTTGAATCAAGAGGAGCCTCCAAAATTAGCGAACTATAGGGTAAAACATAAAAATTACCTGAGCTAAAGATAAAATTAAACTTATTTATATGATTACTTAAACTTTCTTTCCACAAAGATGCAACTTCTTCTCTTGAAAGAAGTTTAGATCTTTTATTCTGAGATGATATATAATCTCCCATTTTCTCTATTAAGACATTTCTAAGATTAAACCTCTCCAGATCTCTCAAAAAATTATTAAGGTATACAGGAACCCTTTCGGGTAATACTGTAAACCAAGGATCATAATCTCTGTTCTTCTTTTTTATGACAGGATCCCATTTATACATAAAAGCAAGTCCATTGTTTAGATATCTATTAGCATCACGAGATGGAGAAAAGCCATTACCTGCGTTATGTACCTCTATAACTTCAGCAGTTAAAATTAAGTTAATATTATTACTGTTACAATATTCAATTAATTTTCTAAATCCCCCATTTCCACCAATTTTAGATTCTAACCTTATCCCATTCGTTATCTTATTCATATATCCACCAGACTGATAACCTTTAAGTATTAGGTTTATATTTTTAATTCCTCTACTTCTAAACTCATCAAGTATTTTGATAGTTTCATCAAAGGTAGTAAGAGGAAACAAATCTACTACAGGAACACCTGCTTTCGTAGTTCTTATATTTATGCTGTTGATAATTACAAGATTAAAAGGCACTTCGGAAACTTTAGTAGCTTTTTTATAAAGATAACCATTCTTTACAAGGTAATCTCTATAAGATCTGATCATAGATGAGTAATCAACATCTTTTCCTGTAAATAATAGATAGTTTATTACTATATCCTTTTTAATCGTATATGGAGAAAACTTATTAACCAGAACATCTACAACTTCTCCAGCCTGTCCTGTAGAGGCCTCTCTTTCATAAAGTAAAAATTTATGAATCCTCCTATACTCAAAAACAGGATAAATCCTGAAATATGAGGTAGAATTACCCGCCATATAACAAGCTATATTTGAGTCAAAATCTCCTGATTCTATTATCCCCAAGATCCCAAGATCATTTCTTTTAACACCAAATATGGGAAGCCTAATTCCTTCAGTTTTAGGAGGCATATCGTAAAGAGGCATACCAAAATCATAACCATATACAGGAAGTTCAAAACCCCTTTCATTACCAGCCTTATGATCAAATCTTACAAGAGCTCCAGATCCGTCAGGCACTATAAGATATCCATTGTCTTTTTTACTTCCATAGATAAAGTACGGAAGAATCCATATTCTGTTTATTTTAAGATCTCCTTCTTCTTTTATAGAATCAATAGGTACTCTTACCTTAAAGCCTGTTTCAGTCAGTATAAATTCAATAGAAATGCTAACACCTTGGGTAGAAAATTCATAATCTATCCTAATACCATCCCTAATATTTTTATACTTAAAATTCCCTCTCATAACTCCAAGGGCATAGGTATTGTAAAGAGAGACTCTTGCTTCATCATCAGCCATTTCAAGAACTAAGTGGGAAGGAATAGTGAATTTTGTTATGCCCATTGAAAAATCTCCTTCCCAATCTTTTGGGAACTGGTTAAATATTTTTCCTGTAGCCTTATCTTTAATGGCCACTTCTGCTGTTTTTTCGTTAAACAACATAACGAATTTATTATTTTCTGCTATAACTTTATATTCCCCGTTTTGCCCATAGAGAGGAATAACTAAAACTACGATAGAAATCAAAATCAGCAATTTTATACGCATCTTTCCACCTCTTTTAACCAATCATATACTTAATTTCTAAGTACACCATGTAGATAAACCTCACAAACTGCTGAAAAGTTGCAAAGAACACCATTCCTATAAACATAGCAAAAATTATACCTGCGATAGTTATAAGGGAAGTTCCAAAAACCTTACTCAAAGAGTATTCCTGAAGTTCCATCATACCCGCAAAAAGTATCCATAAAACCCATATACTTCCGATAGTATCGAAAAAGTAATAAAAAGCAGCTTCCTCCAAAGTAAATACATGACTTAACAAAGTTTGAGGTAGATAAATAAGCACCAATGGAAATAGACTATAAACTGTCATTATAAATATTTCCCTCATTTTTGCCTTTCCATCCATTATGGTGGTAACTGCCCAGTTTATAGTCACCCAAGCAAGAATAGGAAGCAAAACTCTCCCTACTTCAAGAAGTATGTTCAACTCCTCCGGCCTATAGGGATTAAAATGAAAGGCAGTCATAATTCTTCTGATAATAAATGCAAGGATGATAAAAATCAGGAGGATCAATGATGCCTTAAAAGATTCTTTTCTTCTCTTAAGTTCATAAAATCCATCAAAAGGATGCAGTATCACATAAAAAACAAACATTACGGTATCAAACAATGGATGCTTTTGAGCATAACTCCTATAATAAAAGGCTATTTTTCCTCCTAAAAATCTCTTTACCAAGTAAATGATTAATAAAAATAATATGAATAGGTTCATTATCTTAGAAAAATTTCTTCTCATGTATTCTATTCTGAAACCCCTAAGAGCCTTAGAATATCCTTCAGGATAAAAGCCAAGTCTGAAATTCACCATAGCTTCCTTATATTTTTCCTCATGCAAGAAGTTTTTTCCAAGCCCTATATAAGCAAGATCATAATTAGTATCCATTTTTACAACATCTTTCCAAACTTCTGCTGCCTTTCCATAATATCCGTCTACATAAAAGGAATTTGCTTTAAGAACAAGACTTCCAAAATAAGTAGGTTTAAACACAGTTATAGTACCCTTATTCTCATCAAGGACAAACACTTTCCCATCATAAAGATCTATCGCTGTAGGAAATTGAAAAGTTCCCTTTTGATTCCCTATATCCCCTGACACAAATAGAAAATCTCCAAGATTGTTATATACAAAGAACCTTCCTACTCTACCATCAAGAACATAAAGGTTTTCTGAATCATCTACAGCGATATCTGCAATCTCCCCTCTCACCGTAAAACCAAAATAAAGATCCCCATACATATTGCCAGTGCGACCTTCCTGCTTTATTATGTTATCTCCAAGAGCATTTAACCTTTTAATCTGGTCATACCAAGCTCTTACACATCCATAAATAAACCCATCTTTATCCACAGTCACATTCCTATATTCAATGGGTATAAAAAGCATCAATTGAGATCTTTGTTTTCTCGTAAGAACCCTTCTCCAGAAAAGTTCTATAGGATTTACCTCAACCCTATTACTACCAAAAAATCTCTCAAAATTTCCCTTTGGACTAAACTGAATTAAACCTTCTACAACATTTTCAGCTACCACATATACTCTTCCCAAATTATCTACCGCAACCTTCTTTGGAATATATTCAAAATTAACCTTTATCACATCTCCAACAGGCTTTCCTATGATCATATAAAGACTTCTGTCCTTATTCAAAACTACGATTCTAGAATTTTTAGAGTCAGCAATATATAGCCTCCCATCACGGGTAACAAAAAGCCCTGTTGGAGCTTTAAAAAGATCCTTCTCTCCATTATTTATAAAGCCATCAATAATCTCTTTCAATTTATAATCTTTACCTATCACTACAATTCTGTTATTACCAGTATCTGCTACATAAATATCGCCATTACTTTTATCTATAAAAAGATCTTCAGGGGCTGAGAAGGATAGATTAGGCTTTATAGTTTCACCTGAAATTATAAGCTCGGGCTCAAATCCTGGAAGAGAAGGTACAGGCCTCCTTCTTTCATTATAGATATATGTGTAATAGGGAATTCCCGCAAAAGCAATATTTATCAAAAACAATATAAATAGAAGTTTTGCAATTATCCTTGCCCTTCTCATACTCTTTACTCCTTAATACCAGCAGACTTCATAGTCTCCACCACATTGCTTTGGGTCAAAATAAAAATTATTAATGAAGGAAGCATCATAAGAATTGCAGCAGCTGCCGCAGCACCAGCCCTCACAAATCCTCCCTGTTGTATATAAGTCAACGCTAAAGAAAATGGCTTCATGGCTTCATTATGTAAATACAAGGCAGGAGTATAAGTATCATTCCAAGTATCTCTAAAGGCAAAAAGAATAAGAGTAAGCCAAGCAGGCTTTACATTTGGCATAACTACATACCACCATATCTTAAACTCATTAGCACCATCTATCCTTGCAGACTCTATATACGAATCAGGAATCTGTTCCATAAATTGCTTCATCAAAAATAATCCTAAAGTTGCACCTATATAAGGCAGAATTAGAGAAAAATAAGTATCTAAAAGCCTTAGCTTAGCCATAATTATAAATCTCGGTATGTTAGTTACATATCCCGAAAACATCAAAGAAAAGACAACTAAGTTAAATAAGAACCTACTACCTGGAAATCTATGTTTGGCTAAGGGATATGCTGCCATAGATGCTATCATCACATGTCCAAAGGTACTTACAAGACTAATGAATATACTATTAAAAAGATACCTGGAAAAAGGAACAAAGGAATTACTCATTAAATAAAATAAGTCAGTAAAATTCTTAAGAGTTGGTCTCCTCACAAAAAGCCTTGGAGGAAATAAGAAAAGTTCGTCAAGAGGCTTGAAAGCATTCATAATAGAATAAACTAGGGGTAAAGCCATAAATATTGCTACTATTGTTAACACAATTATTACAATAATATTCCCCCAAATAGATCTGTTTATTCTCTTCATATTACAAACAAAACCTCCTCATATCAGTCAGGTCTTATTATTCTTCTGACTCCTTGGTTAATACCTACCGTAATTAGGAACAAAATTACAGCGATAGCAGAAGCATATCCCATTTCATACCTTATACTTCCATAATCCCACATGTGAAGCACGATAGTATGAGCAGAATAAAGAGGACTTGGAAAACCTATAAGTTGTGCTGAAATATCTGCCACTGCAAAAGATGAAGTAACTTGCATTATAGCTCCAAAAATAAGCTGAGGTTTCATGGAAGGAAGAGTAATATACCAAAGTTCTTGCCATCTATTTCTTATGCCATCTACAGCAGCAGCCTCATATAAAGACCTATCTATGGTCTGAAACCCAGCTATAAAAGCAAGAAAGCTTGTGCCAAGACTCATCCACAATTGTACTACCATCAAAACATATAAATTAATTCTAGAATCTTGAAGCCAATAAATTGGTTCTTTTATTATCCCCAGATTCATCAAAAATCCGTTTAAAAGTCCATAAACATCTCCTGAAAAGATGTATGTCCAGATAAAAAATATCGCAGAAGATAGAGCAGGAGCATAATACAAAAGAGTTAAAACAGATCTAATCTTAGGTGGAAGTTCATTTATCAACCATGCAAAAAAGAGACATGCAAAATAACTTAAAGGTCCCGTTATAAGGGCAAACTTAAAAGTATTCTGAAGGGCAATAAGAAATACATCGTCCTCTAAGAATAATCTTTTGTAGTTATTCCAACCAACAAATCTTGGTGCTTGGATAATATTGTAATTTGTAAAACTCAAAATAATTCCTACTATTACAGGAATGACAACAAAAGTAAAAAACAAGATAAAATATGGTAAAAGCAAAAAGTAAGATTCTTTATTCTTTTTTACCTCTTTCCATAGATTTCTAATTTTCTCCTTCATTTTATACCTTCCCCCAAAAATCATTCTTTTGCAAGTTCTAAACCAAATTCTTCTCTCTTCCTATCAATTTCTTTATTAATCTCTCTAGTATATTTCTCTATAGCTTCTCTTGGAATTTCACCAAGCATAACTACTTCTCTGAAAGCATTATCTAAATGCCTCGATACATAATAACTTCCAGGAACATTAGGAATCTCCTTTAGATATCTCCATTGGGTTGAAAGTATTTTGTAATCTGAAGAAGGCCAGGGCAGATAACTCATAGCTTCTATGTTAGCGGTATTATACCTTGCACCAGCCCCCAAAACCGCCTCAAGCTCTCTGCCAAATCTTGCCTGAACATCTGTTGAAACCCACCATTTTACAAACTCCCAAGCCTCTTTCAACTTTTTTGTCTGAGAAAAGATTAAGATAGCATTACCCCCACCAGCTACACTTCTATCAATAGAGCCATCACTCTTCCTTCTTCCTGGAACAGGAGCAATCCCCCAAAGCCCACTTATCTCAGGAGCAGCAACTTTAAATTGGTTATACATAGTATAAGGTCCAATTCCTAAAGGCATCTCTCCTGTTCTAAAACGGTTGAAGAAATCATAATAAAGGGGAATTCCATAAAGTACATATAAATTGGTCCATTCTTTGAAAGCTGTTACCCCTTCTTCATTATTAAGGATGCACCTTTTGCCATCTTCAGTATAGTATCTTCCACCCCTTTGAAGAAGAAGCATATTGAATATGTCAAAGCTTGTACCACCCGTCCCAGCTGCAAACTGCAGATTATAACTTTGTAATTTTGCAATAGTCTTATATAATTCATCCCAAGTATTCGGAACCTCAATATTCAAACGGCCTAATATATCAGCTCTGTAAAACATTATAGGAAAATCTTGAGTCATAGGTAAACCATAAACCTTTCCTCCAAAGCTATAAGGGACAAGAGCATAAGGGGCAAAACACTTCTTCACATTCTCAAAGCCAGGCAACTTTGAAATATCCACAAGAGCTCCTCTTATACCATAATCTACAGCAAGTCCCCTCGGTACATTTAAAGCTACATCAGGAGGATTTTCCCTTGAGGCCACAGAAAAAAGTAAAGCTGCTTCGGTAGTTATAATGTTTAGGTTAACCCCTATTCCTGTTTTAGGAGTAAAATCAGTATCTATAAGCATTTTTAAAGTTTCTGCCTGATCTCTACCCATCTGAACCCATACATTTATTGCCTTATCCTTCTCATATACTGTACCTATCATGTTGTAGTCTTCTAAGAAAGAATAGAAAAACTTTTTTACTCCATCCCAAATTCCTTCAAAAATATTTGGATTTACTCTAGGAGACCTTGCATCAGGAGAAGCCACGATTATATAATCAATGTCTAAAGGTTGTTCTCTAATGGCAAGTACCCACGCAGAAAGGGCAGATAGGTTATCTCTATATCGTTGTAATCTCTGAGCAATAGTCTCTGGCTCCTTAGCCATTCCCTCAAGTTGAATAGCAACTCTCTCAAGAGTTGCTGCTTCACTAACTTTCTCCCCTCCAATAATCTTTAATTTTTCAGCATTTTCCTTCAATATCTTTGCATTTCTCTCTAAAGTAGGAATAAGATCTGGAATACTTTGCTCTAAAAGATAATCTCTGTAGGGATCAGGATTAGGAGAAGTGATCATTACAATCTTAGTATACAATTGAGACAAATCTATAGAGCATTGTAGAATATTTCTTATAACTTCTGCTATGCTCTCATAAGTAACTTTAAGCCTAAGAGTATGTTCACCCTTTGTTAAATAAAAAAGATATTCGTCCTTCCCATTTCCTAGATACTTAAACTGCCATTTAGTATCATATTTGAATTTTATATTCCTTACTTCCTTAAAAGGAATCCTTCCATCTATATAAAGAGTCCTCTCAGAAGGTATTCCAGGATTTGCATTTTGCCTAAATTTAAAACCAATTTTATAAAAACCATCCTCTGGAACGGTAAATTTCCACTCAATCCACTGTCCAGAAGATCGCCAATTATACCCTCCTATTATGTTCAAAAGTTTATTTCGAGAACTATAAGGTTCATTAAGAGGATTACTCATATCGTATATGGGATAGAGAGTGGGCTCAGACTTTAAATAGGCTTTCTCTCCCTGAATCTTCACAATTATATTTTTTACACTCCTTTTTAGATCTTCTTTGTTGTAAGTACTAATTATTTCACTATAAGACGGAATATCTTTGAGATTGAAAATCTTAATATAATCTATAACCATTGGCTCTTTTACTGAAATAAATCTCAAAGTATGCTTCCCTTTTGTAAAATAGAAAAGAAAAGGTTCAGAATATAAGCCTTCAGCATCATCGATAACCTTTTCAACCCACATGGGAGACTCTATCTGTAATGGTCTTAACTCATTTCCTCTATTATCTTTTAATGGATCTCCAGCATCCTTCCATATTCTTTCAAATCTTACAATCCTTACTTCGTTAAAAGGCCTTTTGCCATCAATCATGATTTCTCTTTCTATAGCTGAGTTTTTCCCAGTTATGGGATAGTATTTCACAGCAATGTTGTACAATCCCTCTTCTTCGATATTAAAGGTCCATTCTACAAAACCATTTTCCCCTGTATATAAGACTGGATGCTTATCCTGAGTTAAATTTGTAAGTTTTTTAAGATCCATATCTTTAGAAAAATTAGAGTAATTTATTGCATTAATAATTAAAGTTAGATTTGGTCTTTTCTTGTCATAGAATCTTGAGATATAAGTCTCATATGAATTCTCCTTACTTATAAGTTCAAAGATAACATTCAAATTAACCAGAGAATTTTGAGCGAAGTTTAGGTTTGTAATTAATAACAATATAAAGAGTAATAGAGAAATAAACCTTAAAACTAGTTTCAAAATTTTTTCAAAAATTAACACTTAAACAACCTCCAATTCTAATTTGATGCAATTTTAAAGAAAAAGTACATAAAAAGATAATAAAATTCCATTATTTTTAAAACCAGTTTCATAGCTTTTTCCAATCTTAACTCCCATTCAATTCATTTTTAACACAATTTTAATATAAAAATAGGGGAAAGGCAATAACCTTTCCCCTATTTTTTTCAATTATTTAAGACCCTCTAAAATTGCATCAATAGCAGCTTGGAATTTAGGCTTTAATGCCTTTATAGATTTCGCAGGATTTGCCACATCAATCTGGTTAATCAAATCCCAGAAGCCAGGAATACCAGATATTGGATCTATTTGAGCTCTAGTGGCAGCATCCATTAGGATATCATAAATTTCTTTTCCGCCTACCCTTTCTATCTGCGATTTTACAATTATTTCTTTTTCTTTATCAGTGGGTGTCAACATCCACAAAAGATACAAAGCAGCAAGTTCTGGATCCTTAGAGGAAGAAGCTATAGCCCAAGCACCGTCATCGGCCATATCTGCACTCTTCTTCTTGCTATCAGGACCTTTAGGGAATGGGACTATCCCTAATTTTTTACCAAGAGCATTTCTCATCCCAGAAAGCTCCCAAGGTCCCCAATAATCCATACAGGTAATACCTTTTTGGAATCTCCCTTGAGGATCATTCCACCAATCAGAAGGTCTCATCTTATATTTTGCATCCATCTCATACACAGCCTGAAATGCTTTATAGGCTTTCGGATCATCCATAGCAAAAACAGGCTTACCACCTATATACTTAACCACCTGCACATCATTAGTATACAAGAAGGGCTGTACTACCGCCCAAGTAGCATAAGCATATTGGTCTATCTTTCCATCACCATTGGTATCTTGTGTAAGTTGCTTGCCTAAGTTGAAAAAGGTCTCCCAGGTCCACTTCCCTTGCTTATATAACTCGAGAGGATCAGGAAGTCCTGCCATCTCAAATTTCTCTTTGTTGTAATAAAGTATGTAGGGAAATACATTATCATTGTAAATGTTTGTTACCGCATAAATCTGCCCTCTCCATTTATAAAAAGATAACGTACTTTCTCTGAAACCAACTGTTTCCCAAAGATCTTTATTCTTAAAATCAATATATCTATCTAATGGAAGAAGCATCTTCTTCATCATCCAAGTAGGTTTTTCTCCTGCTCCTATGTATACTACGTCAGCTCCAGAACCAGAAAGAATAGCTGCGCTCAATTTCGGTCTATAATTTTCCCAAGTAGTATAAACTATTTTTACCTTTGCTCCTGTAATCTTTTCAAACTCTTCTCTCACCTGTTTTGGAGATCGAGTACCTGGTAAAGCTGTGTCATCCTCAGGCCAGAATTGCCATACATATATGGTTTTGCCTCTATACTTTTGGGTATCGATATTAAATGTGTATTTTCCTACTTTAAAGGTATATATTTTTTGTGCGAAGGAGGGAATTATAGATGTCAAAACAAAAAGAGAAATTAAAATCAAGGATAGCAAAATCTTTTTCATTTATTTGCCCCCTTTCTTTTACTTATTACCTTAAAGAATCGTAGAACTTCACTTATATTGTAGTCTTAATAAAACTTTAAAATCTAATATTATTTTGGTTAAAAATAAAAAAATCTTGCTCGATTTAAAAGAGAGTCAAATTAAAGATTTTGTTTTCTAAATTTTAAGGGAGTTGTATGCATATATTTTTTAAAAACCTTTATAAAATAACTTATATTATCAAATCCGCATTCAAAAGCTATCTCCGAAACACTCATATCGGTATTTATAAGAAGCTCCATGGCTTTATCAACTCTCACTTTATTTATATACTCCACTGGACTCATCCTCAAAGATTCTTTAAAAAGTCTACACAAATAAAATTTACTCATATCAACCTGTCTGCTAAGCTCATCAAGAGATAAGTTTTTGTTGTAATTTTGATTTATATAGTTAAGAACATCTTTAATCCTCTCAATCTTATATCCAAGCCTTCCATCTTGATTTCGTCTTTCAGCATAATACTTAAAAACTCTCCAGAATATGTCAAATAAGAGACTCTTTATATAAAGCTCATATCCATAACTCTTTTCCTTAAAAACTTCTATTATTCTACAAATATCATTTCTTATATGTTCATCATTAAGATTTGAAGGAATATGATATCTCTTATTTATAAGAGGTAAAAAATACTCATGTTTACAATAATCAGGTTCCTCCGAATAAAGCAGCCTTAAATCAAACACGATAGCGTACCCTATGCTCCTTTTAATCATCTCCAAACCTGAATGTATTGAGCCTGAATTTACAAAAAGATACTCTCCCTCATTCAATTTGTACTCATACCCATCTACATAAAACTTACCTATTCCCCTCTCCATATATAAAATCTCAAATTCATTATGCCAATGAGGATTTACAACTCCATTTCTATATACGAAAATGTCCTCATGAACAAATAATGGAAAATCTGGAGTTCCGTGAGATACATCCGATTCTATTAATTCTTTCTTTCTTACTCTCATAATTAAAATTATAACAAAAATTTAAAATTATTTTGCTAAAATTAATACGACATGGGTGAAATATACTTAATAAGACATGGAGAAACAGATTGGAATAAAGAGGCTAAATTTCAAGGTAGAACTGATATTCCCCTAAATTCCAAGGGGAAAAACCAAGCCGAATTATTATCAAAATATCTTGCTAAAGAAAATTTTGACTATATATATTCAAGTCCCCTAAAAAGAGCTATTGAAACGGCGATTCCCCTATCTAAAAAGCTAAATAAAGAAATCTTAATTCGAGAAAACTGGATAGAATTTAATTTTGGTGAATGGGAAGGCCTAACTGTAAAAGAAGTACATGAAAAATATCCTATAGAAAGAGATCTATGGCTTTATCATACTGAAAAGGGAAAAATTCCAAAAGGCGAAAGCTTCAAAGAAGCTTACGAAAGGTTATCCATTGAGAAAAAGTATATCTTAGAACATCACAAAGATCATAAAATAGCAATCTTTACCCATGGAGCGATAATAAGAGCAGCACTATACGTCTTTTTAGATCTTCCCCACTTGGGATTTGGAAAGATCACCATAAGTTCATGTTCTATAACTCACTTCAAGATCAAAGATAATAGATTTATACTTGTGAGACTCAATTATCTATATCCTGATGAGATTTTTTCATACTTTTGATGATGGCGGAGAGGGTGGGATTCGAACCCACGGTACGGGTTTTAGCCCGTACAACCGCTTAGCAGGCGGCTGCCTTAAACCGACTCGGCCACCTCTCCAAGCAAAAAAAATTATACCAAGGAATTAATTTATAAGCAATATCAACTTTTTATTTCTTTTAATACCTTCTCGATGCTTACACCGTTATCAAGGAGTAGTTTTGAGGCAAAAGAGGTACTCTCTTTAAGTATTCCTAAAAGAAGATGCTCTGCATCAATTATTTCCTTTCCCATTTCTTTTGCAAAACTCTGTGCATAATCAAGAATTTTAAAGACTTTTTGACTTATAGGAGAAAGGTCATATTGATTAGTTTTTTGAGCTTTTAGTTCCCTTTCCAATTCTGCTTTTATCCTTCCCAGATCAATTCCAATCTTCTTCAGAATCTTACATGCCCCATTGTTTTTATCGTTAATTATACTAAGAAGTAAATGCTCTGCATCCATAGAAGGAGAACTAAAACTCAGTACTAATTCTTCAGCACTTGAAATAATAGACTCAGACCTAAATTTAAGAGTCTTCATGGAAATATCCTCCCCTCAACCCATCAAGTTTTGGATTATTTTATAATATTTTGAAAATAATTACAAGTATATGTGAATTAGGTATATAATAATAAAAAAACTATTAGGGGGGAAGGAATAATGAAGAAGATAGTTTTTATATTTTTGATTTTAAGTATCCTATACAGCATTAGCTTAGCCTTAGAAATTAACTATTATGGACATGCATGCATAAAATTGTCTTTCGAAAATCAATATTCCATAATAATAGATCCCTTCTCTTCAAACTATCCTATCTCCTCCACTGACGCAGATTTGATAATAAGTACTCATGAGCATCCAGACCATTTTAATCCAAATTTTTTAAACAAAAAAGTTGAGATAATCGTAGGAACTAAAAATAATGGAAAGGACTGGAATATAATAAATAGGGAGACCAAAGGGATCAAAATCTGGAATATTCCTGTATATCATGACAACTCGAAGGGTTCTCAAAGAGGTAAAAACAGTATCATCGTTATAGAAGGAGATGGGTTAAAAATAGTTCATATGGGAGATATAGGGCACCTTCTGAACAAAGAGGAGCTATCAAAACTCAAAAATGTAGACCTCTTATTCATTCCTGTAGGAGGATTTTTTACTTTAGATATAAAAGATGTAATTACGACAATAAAAGAGATAAGCCCTAAAGTAGTAATACCTATACACTATAAAACAGAATATACAAAAGACTGGCCAATACTACCCCTTTCTAATTTCCTGAAAGAAGCAGAAAAAGATTTTAAAATCGTAAGCCTAAACACCAACAACATCAAGCTATCTCCAAGAGATTTACCTAATAAAACAGAGATCTGGATATTAAATTATAAATAGCTTTACTGTTATGGTATAATAAAGCCATGAAAAATAAGGAAGTTGCTCAAATTTTAGATGAAATAGCAACTCTCCTTGAAATAAAAGGAGAGAATAAATATAAAATTGCAGCCTATCAGGAGGCTGCAAGAAGAATAGAAAATCTTCCCGAAGATATAGAAAAATTATTTAAACAAGGCAAGTTATATCAAATCAAAGGCATTGGAGAAAGCATTGGACAAAAAATCAAGGAATATCTTACTACAGGTAAAGTAACATATTTAGAAGAATTAAGAAGAGAAATTCCACCAGAAATTCTTGAACTTCTAAAAATACCTGGCATTGGTCCTAAACTTGCTTATAGATTATATACTGAGCTTGGAATAAAAGACATTGATTCTCTGGAAAAAGCAGCAAGAGAAGGGAAAATAAGATTATTACCTAGGTTAGGACCTAAAGTTGAGCAAAACATCTTAGAAGCTATAAAAGAATATAGAGAAAAACAAAATGTGCCTGAAAGAATACCTTTAGGAGTAGCTCTACCACTTACTGAAGAAATTGTAAATTATTTATCCCAATATCCCTTCATAGAAAATATAGTCCCTGCTGGAAGTTTAAGAAGAAGAAAAGAAACCATAGGTGATATAGATATATTGATCACAACCTCAGACATGGATAAAGTAAATCAGGTTTTAAAGAATCTTCCAATTCTAAGAAATATCCTTGCTGCAGGAACCACTAAAACTAGTATCATTGTCGAACCAGGAATTCAAGTTGATTTTAGAGTGGTAGACAAAAGTTCTTTTGGAGCCGCATTGCAATATTTTACAGGCTCAAAACAGCACAATATAAAATTAAGAGAATTAGCTATAAAGAAAGGATTAAAGATAAACGAATATGGAGTTTTTAGAATAAGTGACAACAGAAAAATAGGAGGAGAAAAAGAAGAAGAGGTATATGAGATCCTTGGTCTTCAATATATACCTCCAGAATTAAGAGAAGATCAAGGTGAGATCGAAGCTGCGATGGAAGGAAAACTGCCAGAACTCATAGAAGAAAAAGACATCTTAGGAGATATGCATGTACATACTGATTGGAGTGATGGAGCTAATACCCTTGAAGAAATGGTGGAAACTGCCTATAGACTTGGATATAAATATGTGGTAATTTCAGATCATAGCCAAGCTTTAGGAGTTGCAGGAGGCTTAACTCCTGAACAGATTGAAAAACAAAGACTAAGAATTCAAGAATTGAATAAAAAATATAGAGATTTCAAAATTCTCCATAGTATTGAGGCAAATATATTAAGTGATGGTGCTATTGATCTTCCCGAAGAAGTACTAAAAAAATTTGATCTTGTTATTGCAGGACTCCATTCAGGCTTTAAACAACCCAAAGAAAAGATTACAGAAAGACTTATTTCTGCTATTAAAAATCCATGGGTTGATATTATAAGCCACCCTACAGGAAGATTGATAAATAAAAGACCTGCTTATGAAGTAGACTTGCCAGCTATTCTCTACTGGGCAAAAGAAACAGGAACAGTTTTAGAAATAAATGCCCAACCTGATAGACTTGATCTTTGTGACATAGATGCCAAAATAGCAAGAGAAAAATACGGAATATATCTTTCAATTGGCACTGACAGCCATGATATTAGAAGTTATTCACTAATAAAATATGGAATAGCTGTGGCAAGAAGAGCCTGGCTCAAAAAAGAAGATGTTATAAATACCTATCCCTGGGAAGAGGCAAAAACTAAACTAAAGAGATATAAAAACCAGAAATGAAAATACGGAGAAAAGGAAAAATCTCAGAAGGCGAATGGATTATCCTCTTAGATAACAAAAAAAGATACCTAATACAAGTTGAGAGAGAAAAAGTATTTCATTTTCACAAAGGATATATAAAACATGAGGATATCATAGGAATAGAAGAGGGAAGCATTGTAAAATCCTCTCAAGGGGCAAACCTTCTTGTACTAAGACCTACTTACTCAGATTTTATTCTTGAGATGCCTCGTGGTGCTCAAATAATTTATCCTAAAGACATAGCAACCATATTAGTCTTTGCAGATATCTATCCTGGAGCAAGAGTTCTTGAGGCAGGAATCGGATCAGGAGCTCTAACTATTGCTCTTCTCCAAGCTGTAGGTGAAACAGGTACGGTAATATCTTACGAGATAAGAGAAGATTTTGCTAAGAGAGCCTTAGCTAATATAGAAAATTTTTTAGGAAGAAGAGAAAACCATATATTAAGATTGAAAGACATTTATGAGGAAATTGAAGACGAAAATATAGACAGGATAATTTTGGACTTACCAGAACCATGGAGAGCTATTGATAAAGTCTTAAAGGCTTTAAGACCAGGAGGAATATTCTTAGCCTATACCCCTACCATAATTCAAGCTCAAAAAACCGTTGAAGCTCTAAAGACCACAAAATCTTTTGTATTAATAGAAACCATTGAAACTCTCCTTAGGCCATGGCAAATTGAGGGTTTATCTGTAAGGCCTTTTCACAGAATGGTAGCTCATACTGCATTTTTGACAATAGCAAGAAAAATAATTACACAAGAAGAGAGTATATCTCCGATGGTTTTGCCTTCTGAAGAAATAGAAGAAAATTATGAGATTGAGTAATAAAGAAATTCCTCTCTTCTTTTAAAAGATCCATTGCAATCTCTTGAACTTTTTTGTAACTATACACAAAATCTTCTTTTCCAAATAAAAGAATTATATTTTGTCCAAACTTTGACCACTTTAAAAATTCAACTTCCATTAACGGTGGCTTAAGAAAGATTAAATACTTATATACTCTTAATGGCATCTTATCGGGATAAAAATATACATCTTTTCCTTCAAAAAACTGTAGATCTTTTTCCCTACTCTTAGAAAAGCGTGCATCAACAAAAGCAGGATTAAAAGATCTTTTAGGAATTCTTAAATTTTTAATACCAAGCAAATCTGACAAACTTAGTCTTCTATCCTCCTTTTTAAGGTTAGAGAGGAAAATAGTAGGATTATTTATAGTCTTTACTAATTTTAAAAACTCTGTGGAAAATTTCTCATCTAAAAACCATTCTGCATCATCCCATATAACAATCTTATCTTTTTCCAGAGGCTTTGTTTTAAGCTCCCAAGGAGATATAGTCTCTTCGTTCCAATAAAATCTATTCCACCCAGGAGAGACAATAATATACTCTTTGCCTCTCTTTTTAACTTCATCTATAAGAAAGTCCTTTTCGGATTCATTTTCGAGGAAATAGAGAATTGCCTTTGTTTTTTCTCTTTTAGTTTCCTTTATTGCTTTTTCAGCCTCTCTCCACTCTTCTAAGTAGAAGTTAAAATACTCTCTTCCCTGATATCCTTCCTTCTCTATTCTCAAAATAATATCTAACGTTTGAGGAGATTCCTTAAAAGCATCTTCCTCAATACCAATAGAGAAAATAGGAGTTGATAAAACTTTCCCAGAGATATCCCCAATTTTAATCTTATATCTTCCCCCATTACCCATTTTTTCAAAATAAGCAATAACTGTTGAACTTATCTTAAACCTTGGCTCCTCATTGCCCGGTCCAAAGGGAGGAAGTAAATCAAGTTCAGAGAGAAATTTACCAATATTCTCACTTTTAATCTTATCCAAAGATATCTCAGCATCTATTTTAACTTTTGGAGTAAAATCCACGTCTTTCCAAAGTTCATTTGCAAGCTTTATTGCATTAATCTTAAAAATTTCATAATCTTTTTCGAATAGGGAAAAACCAACTGCGCCTCTGTGTCCACCAAAATTTACCAAGTAGCTTGACAAATTAGATATAAAGTCAAATAAATTTACATCTTCTACTCCTCTTCCAGAAAAAACGACAAAATCTCCTTCCTTCCTACCCAGAAAGAAGGGTACGTTATATTCCTCCACAAGCATAGAAGCAACAATTCCCATTACCCCTCCCACATCCCTTCCCCACAAAGGATTATATAAAAATACTGCCTTATTATTCTCTATCTCTTCCTCTCTCAACATTTCCTTTGCTATTTCATAAACCCTCTCTACCTCTTCTCTCCTCTTCCTGTTAAATTCATCAAGCTTTTCACAAAGTATTTCTGCCTCTTCTACATTATCTGTAAGGAGCAGTCTAATTGCTTCTTCTACCTCTTTAAACCTACCTATGGAATTTATTCTCGGCGTTATATTAAAGATGACATCCTTTGTATTTATAATAGTATTTTTATCAAGCCCTACCTTTCTGATGAGAGTTTTGATCCCTACTAAGTCGGGATTTAAGAATTTTTCAAGACCAAATTTAACTAAGATTCTATTTTCATCTTTAAGTTCCATTAAATCTCCTAAGGTTCCTAAGGTTACCAACTCCAATATACCCTTTTCTTCATAAATATCTTTACCTATAAAATCTCCTAAAGCTTTTAAGAATTTAAAGGCAACCCCAACACCTGCCATATATGGATAAGGGTAATTATTTAAATAAGGATTAAATACAAGTAGGGCTTCTGGGATGTTTCCTTCCTCAGGTATATGGTGATCCGTCACAATAACCTCTACACCATTTTTCCTTAAATATTCAATCTCTTTTCTGCTTTTAATTCCACAATCCACAGTAATTAAAAGACTTACAAACTCATTTTGAGAAAGAGCTTTCTTAATACTTTTCTCCTTTAATCCATAACCCTCTTCCAACCTGTGAGGTATATAAAAACTTACATCCCATCCCCAATTAGATAAAACTCTATACATTATAGTTGTAGCCGTTATACCATCTACATCGTAATCTCCAAATATAAGTACTTTTCTTTTTGAATCTCTAAGCTTGACAAGAAAATTCATTGCTTTTTCTAAATCAGGAAAGTATAAAAATGGGTCATATAAGTCCTCTATCTTAGGATTTAAGAATCTCTTTGCCTGTAAAGAATCTTTTATTCCCCTATTCAAAAGGAGACGGGCAAGAAGAGGTGATACTCCAATTTCTTTTGCAAAAACCTCCTCTTGCCCTTTGTTTTCCTCAAAAAGGAGAATCCACCTTCTCATATTCTATTTCTGTAGCTCTCTCCACTCACAAAGTATAGCAGAAGCAATATAAATAGTAGAGTAAGTTCCAATTATTATCCCAAGATATATAGCAAGAATAAAAGGTCTTAAGACTACACCGCCCCAGAATAAGAGAGGAGTAATTGCAAGCAATGTAGTTAATATCGTATATATAGTTCTTGCTAAGGTCTGGTTAATACTTCTATTAGCAAGAACTGTAAAATCTTCTTTAGGATATTTTTTAAGATTTTCTCTTATCCTGTCAAAGACTATTATGTTATCATTAATGGCATATCCAAGTAAGGTAAGAATTGCAGCAATAAAAGACGGGCTAACTTCCCACTGAGATATAGCAAAAATGGAAATAGTAGCAAGTAAAACAAAAGCTTCATTTATAATAGCAGAAATAGCAAAATCAAATCTAAATCTTATAGTTATGTAAACCAGCATAACTATTATTGCAAGAACCGAAGCCAAAATAGCTTTTTCCCTTAGCTCTTTACTTATAGTAGGCTCAATAGTGGTTATTTCTCTGCCTTCATACTTACCAACTACTCTCTCTACTTCAGAAGTTAACTTCTTAAGCTCATCTTCTTCCAAAAACTTAGTTCTTATCCATACTTCTTTTCCATTTGATCCAGTTTGGATGGTAGATTTATCATAGAACCTTTTAGCAATGTCTCTCAAGGTTGAAATTTGAGAAGTGCTCAAAGGAGATGAGAGTTTATAGTAAACTACACTACCACTTTGGAAATCAATACTATAATTTAAACCCTTAGTAAAGAAGAAGTATATTCCAACAATGATGAAGATAAGGGATAATAACATAAATGTTCTTCTTACCTTTTTACCCAAAAAATTAATTTCTTTTTTCACAAATCTTCCTCCCTTCCTTATAAGCCCAAAAACTTCGTAGCCTTCTTAAAAACAGGTAAAGACAACAAATTTTCAAGAAGAGTACGTGTCACAACTATCTGAGTGAACATTGAAAGAGCTACACCAAGAGATAATGTCACAGCAAAACCTCTTATAGGACCCGTCCCAAAATAGAATAAAATCAACGCCGCAAGTATAGTAGTTACGTTACTATCAATAATAGCTCTCAAGGCATTTCTAAAACCAGCATCAAGAGAAGCCATAGGAGTCTTCTTCTGTGCATATTCTTCTCTCATTCTTGTAAATATTAGACAATTTGCATCAACGGCCATACCGATTGAGAGGATAATTCCTGCAATACCAGGAAGAGTCAAAGTAGCATTCAGTAACTTCAACACAGCAAGATCAAGAATCACATAAATCAATAATGCTATATCCGCTACTAAACCTAAAAATCTAAATACGAGTATCATAAATATTACTACAAGAATAGCTCCAATAACTCCTGCCTTATATGCAGCCTCCATAGTATCTTTACCAAGAGTAGGATCAATAGTCCTATTTTCTATCACTTTTACAGGTACAGGAAGAGCACCTGCTCTCAAAAGAATTGCAAGCTTCTGAGCCTCATCAATAGTAAATCTACCTGTAATTACTCCTGTTCCTTCAGTTATAGGTTCTTTAATTACAGGATTTGATATCACTTTTCCATCAAGTACTATAAATACCTGTTTTCCTACATTCTTGGAGGTAAAATCTGCAAAAATTTTTGCTCCTTCAGGATTCATTTCTACCCTTACCATAGGTTGCCCTACTTGATCAAACTCAACCTTAGCGCTTTTAAGGGCAGAACCTGTAAGAATAGTCTTTCCTGTTTCATCCTTAAATTCTAAAAGAGCAGTCTGTCCTATAATTTCAAGAGCCCTTTCTGGATCTTTTATACCAGGAAGCTCCACTACAATTTTGTCACTTCCTTCTTTATATATGGAAGGTTCGGTAACTCCCAACTGATCTATACGATTTCTTATAACCTCTATAGTCCTTCTTACAGCATCATCAGTAATTTCTACTCCTTCAGCCTTTTGACACTGTAAAGTTACCCTTATACCGCCTCTTATATCCAAACCATATCTAAATGGGACAGTAAGAAGCACCCATATAGCAATTCCTAAGAGAACTACTATAAAGGCTGTTTTAATTTCTGGTCTTATATTCATAAATCTTCCATCTCTCCTTTCTCTTTAATCTTTCAAAGGATAAGCAACACCTTCGAGAAGCATCTCAAAAACAACACCTTTTGCAAAAGCAACTTGTATAGTTTTTTTCTGCTTATTAATTGCAACTATCTGCCCTATCAATCCCCCCTTTGTAACAATCTTATCTCCAACCTTCAAAGAGTCGAGCATTTCTTGTCTTCTTTTTGCCTCTCTCTTTTGAGGAATAACTAGAATAAAATAAAAAACAGCTAAAAATACTCCCCAAACCAAAATTATACTTATTAGATTAACAGCCTGTTCCATACTTCCTCCTTCTCCAATCTATTTTCTCGATCATTTGCCAAGTACTGAGTTAAAAACTCTTTCTTAAATTCCTCCAACCTCCCTTCCCTAATACTTCTTCTAACATCCTCCATTAATCTAAAAAGAAATCTTAGATTATGAATAGTTAAAAGTCTATAAGAAAAAGTCTCATGCTGCAAAAATAAATGCCTAATGTAGGCCTTAGTGAATCTCCTACACGTATAACAATCACAATCTTCCTCAAGAGGAGAAAAATCCTCTTTATATTGTGCATTTTTTATATTCCTTCTCCCTGTTTTAGTGTAAAAAACACCATGCCTCGCAAGTCTTGTAGGTAAGACACAATCAAACATATCTATCCCCATAGAAACTCCCATCACTAAATCCTCTGGAGCTCCAACTCCCATGAGATATCTTGGTTTTTCTTCAGGAAGCAAACTCACTGTATAATCTGTTATCTCATACATTTTATCTTTTGGTTCTCCTACGCTTATTCCCCCAAGAGCAAAACCTGGAAGTTCCATATCAAGCATTCTTTCAACTGCCTCTTTTCTCAACTCTCTATAAAATCCACCTTGAATAATTCCAAAAAGGAGTTGAGTCTCCATATTATTATTCTTTTTGTAATCTATACTCCTTTTAAGCCATCTCAGAGTAATCTCAAGAGCCTCTTTGGTTTCCCAATAAGAAGCTCCGTATCCTAGACATATATCTAAAGGCATTATAATATCAGACCCAAGAGCCTTCTGCACCTCCATAACAAGTTCAGGGGTAAAAAAATACTGACTTCCATCAATGTGAGAGTTAAAATATATACCATCCTCTTCAATCTTTCTTAATCTTGCAAGACTAAATACCTGATATCCTCCACTATCGGTAAGAATGGGTTTATCCCAACCTATAAATCTATGAAGTCCACCACCCTTTTTAATAATCTCTTGACCTGGTCTTAAGAAAAGATGATATGTATTAGAAAGGATTATTTCTGCCCCAACCTCTTCTACTTCCTCTGGAGAAAGGGTTTTTACTGCTCCTTGGGTGCCTACAGGCATAAAAACAGGAGTATTAACTTCTCCATGAAAAGTCTTAAGTCTACCTAATCTTGCTCTTGTATTTTTATCTCTTTGGATAACTTCAAAACTCATTTTCCACCTCAATAGATAAACATAGCATCCCCAAAACTATAAAATCTCATTCTCTCCTCAATAGCTTTGTTATAAGCCTTTTTCATAAGATCATACCCCATAAAGGCAGCCACAAGCATAAGTAAAGTGGACTTAGGAAGATGAAAGTTAGTTATCAATCCATCTATTATCTTAAACTCAAATCCGGGATATATAAAAAGATCTACAAGACCAGATCCAGGTTCTACCTTACCAGATCTTCCTTGAGCCTCTAACACTCTTGTTACCGTTGTTCCTACAGCTATAACTCTTCTTCTTTCTTCTTTTGCTTTATTTATTCTTTCTGCCACCTCGTCACTTACCTCAAAATACTCAGGATCTAATTTATGTTTAGTGATATCCTCCACTACTACAGGCCTAAAAGTTCCAAGCCCTACATGGAGAGTAATATACAAAATTTCAACACCCATTTCCCCTAAAGTTTTTAAAAGCTCTTCAGTAAAGTGAAGACCAGCAGTAGGAGCTGCAACAGCACCTTCCTTTTGAGCATAAACAGTTTGATATTTATTAGGATCATCAATAGGCTTTTTTATGTAGGGAGGGAGAGGTATATTCCCAATTTCTGGAAGAATCTTATCTAAATCTTCCTGAGAAAACTTCAGTACAAAAATCCCTTCCTCATTCCTCTCTACAACCTCAGCATAAATATCCTCAAGGAAATGTATTTTCGTACCAATCTTCGCTCTTTTGCCAGGCTTTAATAAGGCCTCATATTTTCCTTCTCCTATCTTTTTGAGAAGTAAGACCTCTATCTTCGCCCCTGTCTCCTTTTTTCCATAAAGCCTTGCAGGTATTACCTTTGTGTTATTTAAAACCAGTACATCTCCAGCCTTCAAATAATTTTTAATCTCCCTAAATATGGTAATATTGATTTCACCAGTTTTCCGGTTTACCAACATCAAACGCGATGTATCCCTTGGCTCAGCAGGTTCCTGAGCAATTAATTCCTCTGGTAAGTAGTAATCATAATCTGACAATTTTAGTACCATTTTGCCACCCCTACTCCCTGATAATAAAACTTTAAGATTTCTTTATAATTATAACCTTTTTCCGCAAGAAATTTTGCTCCCTTTTGAGAAAGACCTACCCCATGACCATTTCCTCTACCTGAAAAGATTATGTAATCACCATTTATCACTATATCAAATAAAGTACTGGGAAGGTTAAATAAATTTCTAAAAGTTGTTCCCTTAATGTAATAAATTCCTTCGCTACTCTTAAAGTACATCATATATATCCTACCTGAGCTTGTCTTTTCAAGCTCTATAGAAAAATTTCCACCAATGTTTATATCCGCAGAACTTAACTTATTAATAAATTCAGAGAAATTTACCGTCCTACTCCAAGTATCATTCAGTAATTCCTCGGAGTCCTTAACACCCTTTAGATAAGGAAGATCTTCTCCCCAAACGTATTTGCAATCTTCTGTGAATCCCCCAGAAGAAGAATGAAAAAAAGCCTTTATAGGTTGATTATTATAAACAACTACTTCACCTATAGTTTCCATAACAGCTCTGGTACTTCTCTCATTTTCCACCCTCATCCCTTTATAAACTTGACAATGGGTAGTGTTACAAAGATCAAATTCTCCATGCTTCCTTTTATTCACTAAAGCATAAGTTCTAGATGCTACTGCCTGGGCTTTTAAAGCCTCTAAAGGATAAGATGCTGGCATTTCTGAAGGAACTACCGACATTAGATATTCTTCTATGTTCAAAACATTTACTAGCCACCCTGAAGGAAGAATCTCAAAATATCCTCTATAATAATTGGAATTATAGTTTACATAATAGCCATCAGGATAAATTCTCAAAGGTAAAGTTACTCCTAAAATCCCATTATTTGTCTCTATAAAACCAGATCCATTCTTCACTTTAATCTTAACATAACCTTTGCCCTCAACTTTCATGTCGAGAAAATCTGTAGCCATTCTCCCTACATTTGAAAAATATGCATCTCCATCAATTTTAGCAATACCTATTCTTATCAAAGGAATATCTTGAGAACGAGAGTTATTTATAAAAATAAAAAGAAAGACTAAAAATAGGGTAATAACAACTTTTCTAAACATACTACTTTCTTAATCGAAGGATTATATTAAGTATAATTGTAAGAAGAAGACTTAAAAGAATAGACGTGGTTATTGGAAAATAGAATACAAAATTTTTCTTCTCTATCCTTATATCTCCAGGAAGTCTTCCTAAAAAAGGTATCTTGTCTATAAAGACAAAGATTAAACCAAGAATTATCAAGATGATTCCAAAAATTATCAACCATTTCCCCATAAAAGACATAAATATCTACCCCCTAATTACTTTTTGAAACTTTGGAACATTGACAAATTTTATCTCCTTACTCATAATCATTTCTCCATCAAAGCTTATTATAAGTTCATGGTCTGAAACAATCTTAACCTCTCTACCTCTATATATTTTAATATGAGGGTTTATAGTATGTTTTCCTACATATACTAAGGGAAAGGTTGCTACTAATTCTAAAGGATGTATTTTTTGAACAATACCTATATCAAAGTATCCATCCTCAGGATCAGAATTAGGAAGTAATTTCATACCTCCGCCATAATAGGAAGTGTTTCCAAGAGCAATAAGAGTAATTCTACCCCTCCAAGATACCCCATCAAAGGAAACCTCACATTCTGGATATTTAAAGCCTTTCAAAGTGGTAAAAACTGAAATTATATAACCTTTAAATCCTGTCAAGTTTAACTTATTTGAATTATAATTTACATCTCCTACAAAGCCAGTACCAGCAATACCTACAAAGTATCTTCCATCAAGAAGCCCCATATCAACTTCCCTTATAACTCCATTCTTCAACAATTTTACCGCTCCTCTAAGATCTCTTGGAATTCTATAAGATATAGCAATATCGTTACCCCTTCCCAAGGGAATAATTCCTAAAATTCCTCTACCCTTGAGACCATTTACCACTTCATTTATAGTACCATCACCACCTGCTGCAACCACTACATCTGCTCCTTTTTTCAGAGCCTCTTCCACCTGCCTAATGGTTCCTTCCTTGCCTAAAGTAAACTCAACAGTATAATCAATTTCCTCTTCATTGAGAATTTTAATAAGTTCATTATATTTTTTCTCCGCTTTTCCGCGGTTTGAGGTTGGATTAAAAAGAATATGGTATTTCACTTTTTACCTCCTTTATAATATCTATCTTTCTCACTATATATACAACCACAATATTTTTGTCTATATAGGCCATACTCCTTAGACAAATTAACTCCCTCTCTATAACCCACTCTGAAATCTTCATAGTAAAACTCTATCTTATATTCATTAGCAAGGTAATTTGCAATATCCTTAATAAGGTCGTGCCTCTGATAAGGACTCACAAGCATTGTAGTAGAAAAAAGATTAAATCCAAGCTCTTTTGCTTTTTCTACTGTTTTCTTTAAACGCATATAATAACACACAGGACATCTTTCTTTTTCTCTATAGACTACCTGCCTTATAAACTCTTCAAGAGCATAGTCATCTTCATAAACTACCGGTAAATTTTGGTTCTCAGCAAAATCCTTTAGAGTATTTAAACGCATTGAATATTCTGTATAGGGATGAATGTTAGGATTATACCAAAAACCTGTAACATCAAAATTTTTTTCCCTCAATACCTTAAGAGGATAAGTAAGACAAGGAGCACAACAAATATGAATAAAGATTTTCTTATTGGTCATGATAATACCTCATTATATGAGCTAAACCGAGAGGAGTTATAACTCTTCCCCTTGAAGTCCTCTGAATAAAACCAATTCTTAAAAGATAAGGTTCATATATAGACTCAATAGTTTCAGGAGACTCATTGAGAACTGCTGCCAGAGTTTTCAACCCCACAGGTCCTCCTGAGAATTTATCTTTTAAAGTAAAAAGAATCTTTCTATCTAACTCATCAAGACCATTTTCATCAATACCAATTAATTCAAGAACTTTTTTAGTTTCTGTTAAATCAATATTTTTATTATCCCTTAAATCAACATAATCTTTTATCCTCTTTAAAATCCTATTTGCAATTCTGGGAACACCTCTTGATCTCTTAGCAACTTCATAAATAGATTCATAGGAAAGATTTAATCCAAGAATTTTTTGGGATCTTTCAATAATCTTAACCATCTCTTCATGAGTATAAAAGTCAAGAGTTGCTATAAAGCCAAAACGATCTCTCAGAGGAGTACTAAGCAATGCAGGCCTTGTGGTTGCACCTATTAGGGTAAAGGGGGGAAGTTTTAGACTCAAAACTTTACCGCCTGGACCCTTTCCAGCCACAATGCTTATACTTCCGTCTTCTAAAGCAGAATAAAGTATTTCTTCCAAGGAAGGACTTAATCTGTGAATTTCATCTATAAAAATAACTCCCTTCTCTTCAATCCCTGTAAGTAAAGCTATCAAGTCACCACTTTTTTGTATTGATGGAGCAGATATCATTTTAATCTGAGTATTTTGTTCTTCTGCTATTATCAAAGCAAGGGTAGTTTTTCCTACGCCGGGAGGTCCTACAAAAAGAATATGGTCTATGGCTTCCTCTCTTTTTTTAGCAGCATTAATTATTAAAGCTAATCTTTCTTTTATCTTTTCTTGCCCTATAAATTCCGATAAACTTTTGGGCCTTAAAGCATTATCAAGAGCTGGCTCTCTTTGTACAATAGAAAAATTAGGAAACTTCTTCATTTTCATGGCTCCTGAGATAACCTCTTTAGAGCAAACTTTATAATCTCTTCAAGATTATCTAAACTTTTAAATTCTTTCCTTATATCTCTCATAACCAATTCTATATCCTTCTTATCATATCCTAAATTCAAAAGAGCATTTTTTATTACATTTTCTTCGTCATTATAAACCCTCTTAGGAATAACACCTTTTATTTCAAGAAAAATCTTTTGAGCAATCTTCTTTCCAATTCCAGGTATATTTAAAAGTGTATTCAAATCTTCTTTTTCAAGCACCTCATAAAACTCTTTAGGAGGAAGCGTAGAAACAATCCTTAAAGCAATTTTTACCCCAACCCCCGTAATATTTTTAAGACTTTCAAACAAATCTCTTTCTTCTTCAGACAAAAAACCAAAAAGCTTTACATTATCTTTCTCTATAACCTCTGCCACATAGAGCAATACATTATCACCCAATTTTTCATTAAGCTTTAAAGCCAAATTCTTTCCAATATAAATCTTAAAACCAAAAGCTCCTGTATCAACTACAACAAAATCTTCAGCTATCCTTAAAAGTTTTCCATAGATATGGTTTAAAAATACCAAAATCAACAACCTTCCTGTTTATAAATGTAAGAAATACATAAAGCTAAAGCATCGGCTACATCATCTGGTTTAGGAATATCTTTTAATTTCAATACTTCTTTTACCATATACTGTACTTGATCTTTAGTAGCCCTACCGTAACCTACCACCGAGAGTTTTACCTCAAGAGGAGTTAATATGGAAACCTCCCTCTGATGTTGTTGAGCTGCAAGAATTATAACACCCTGCGCCTGTCCTATACTGATGGCAGTCTTGATATTTTTATTGAAAAAAACCTCTTCCATTACAACAGCATCGGGATTGTATAAATCTAAAAGAGAAGAGACTTGATCAAATAAATAATTCAATCTCCTTCCAATACTCCAATTGGAAGGAGTAGTCAAAGCTCCATACTCAATTACAGCTATTTTGTCATCCTCTTTATTCAAAATGCCATAACCTGTTATTGCTGTTCCAGGATCAAACCCTATAACAATCATCTATGAGAGAGACTGCAAAATTTCATCGGGTATATCAAAATTAGCATAAGTCTTTTGCACATCATCATGATCTTCAAGCTCTTCCATAAGTTTTAGAACCTTTTCAGCGTCGGGCCCATCTACAGGTACTACATTCTTAGGAACTTTTGTTACCTCAGCTTGGGTAATTTTATATCCCTTTTCCTCAAGTACATTCTTTACCTCAGAAAAGTTTTCAGGACTTGTTATAATCTCAACACTATCTCCGCTTATCTGCACATCTTCAGCCCCAGCCTCAAGAGCATCCGCTATCAATTGATCTTCATCTTTTACACTCTCTTTTTCAATGAATATACTCCCTTTATCCTCAAAAATCCAAGCAACACAGCCTGCCTCTCCAAGGCTTCCTCCATGTTTAGTAAATATCCTTCTTATCTCAGCCGCAGTTCTATTTTTATTATCCGTAACCACCTCTACCATTATTGCAACTCCGCCAGGTCCATATCCCTCATAGGTTACTTCCTCATAAGCAACCCCAGGAATAGCTCCTATTCCCCTCATTATAGCCTTCTCTATATTTTCTTTAGGCATATTTGCCTCTTTAGCCCTTTCAATGGCAGCTCTCAAACGAGGATTAGTCTCAGGATTTCCTCCACCATGTTTTGCTGCTATTATAATTTCCTTACTCAATTGAGAGAAAAGTTTACCCTTTTTAGCATCCGCTGCTGCCTTTCTATGTTTAATATTTGCCCACTTAGAGTGTCCTGACATTATTCCGCCTCCTTCTTAAGTCAAAGATTTGCTATGTTTCATAAGCATTCTACAACATTTTATTAAGTTTGACAAGAATAGCACTTTTAATTAAACTATCTTACTATGGATATAAAATTGATTCTGACAGATATAGAAGGTTGTATCACAAAAGACAAAGGATATCCTTTAGACCTTTGTTCTCTTCAATGGATAAGAGACAACATTAAAAAATTACCTCCCATATCCCTGAATACAGGCAGGTCAAAACCATATATTGAGGCGATACTACAAGCCATAGGAGAGTTTCAAGATTCGATAGGGGAAAATGGATGTACTATATTTTTGGTTGACAAAGATGATATTATCTTCCACCCTATGCTAAACGAAGAGATCCTTAAGCAAAAGGATGAACTTAAAAAATTCTTGAAAGAGAAAATTAAAAATTTAGGTCACATAGAGCCAGGGAAAGAAGTATGTGTATCTATATTTCCAGAAAAGGGAGTTTCAGTAAAAGATCTTGCCGAGTACACTCAGGAACTTATTAAAGATAGATTTCCAGAGTTTCATTTAGTATATTCGTCAGTAGCTGTTGATATCACACCCAAGGGCATAGATAAAGGTGCAGGAATGGATGTACTATTGGAAATAAAGAATTTATCCTATGATGAGGTACTTGGAATTGGAGACAGCCTTGGAGACTATCCCTTCTTGAGTAAATTGAAACACAAGGCTACTCCTGCCAATGGTCATCCTAAAATAAAAGAGATAGCAACCTATATAGCTAAAGAGGAAGACATAAAGGGATTAATTGAGATATTTAAACACTTTTTCTTCTAATAATCTCCTCTACGGAATAGGGGATCATTTCAACTATATCTAAAGCCTTTAAACCAATATTACCTTTATGCTCTTTCCATAACACCGAAGTATATCCATGAACAAAATTACCCAAGATACAAGCCTCCCTCAAAGTATACCCCTGAGCAACTAAGCCCGCAATTATTCCTGTAAGAACATCTCCTGAGCCAGCCGTTGCAAGCAAAGAATTGGCAAAAGGATTAACATATACATTACCCTCTTGATCAAAAAATAAAGAATAGGGACCTTTAAGTATCAAGTTTAATTGATGTTCTTTTACAAATAACCTACCTAATTCAACTCTCTTTCTCATAATTACATCTATACTTTCTCCCGTAACCCTTGACATCTCTCCATAATGAGGGGTAAGTACTATACTCTTTTTCGAAATCTCCTTAAGAATGTCCTTTATAAAGGAAAGAGCATCTGCATCCACCACTACACTTTTATCTACTTTTCTCAAAAATTCTTGAACAAGTTTTTTAGTATCCTCACTTATGCCTATGCCAGGTCCAATAGCTATAGAATCAATACCGTAATCCTCTACTATATTTAAGAGATAATCTAAATTATCATAAGAAATATAACCCTCTGTATCTTTTAACGAAATATAGATGATTTCAGGATAATTTCCCCTATATAACATATTAATTTTCTCTGGAACCGCAAGATAAACCATTCCTGCACCTATTCTCAATGCTGATAGAGCAGATAGAATAGGTGCTCCAGTATACTTAAAAGACCCTCCAATAATCAGTACTCTGCCCTTTTTTCCTTTATGAACCCTTTTGGAGGGAATACGAATAATATCCTTTACAAAATTCCAATCAACAAGATTTAAAGAAGATTCCACAATATTCTCAATAACCTCTTTGGGAATTCCTAAATTACCTACAATAACTTCTCCCACATAATCTACAGCTTCGACCTCAAAAAGACCAATCTTAGGGAGAAACATAGTCAAAACATAGTTCGCTCTTATAGCTTCCCCCATTACCTCCCCAGTATCAGAATTTATTCCTGAGGGTACATCGATAGAAATTACCATCTTGTTTAAGCCATTAATATATTTGAAGACCCTCTTTAAATCCTCCTCAATTTCTCTTTTTAAGCCTATTCCAAAAATTCCATCAATTATTAGATCATACTCTTTAAGCTCTAGATAGTTTTGTAAAAGATTCCTTATCTCAACCAAACTTTGTAAAAGATTTAGTTGAATTTTCAAAAGATCTGATACTTTTCTATTCCACAAATAAGAAAATATAGTAACTTTCTTAACTCCATTTGTGTACAAATACCTTGCTAAAGCAACCCCATCGCCCCCATTATTTCCTGGACCACAAAGAATGGCAATTCTTTTATTATTTAAATCATCAAAATTTTCTTTGATAAAACTAAATAAAAAAGATGCAGCATTCTCCATTAACAATAAGGGTGGTACACCATAATCCTTTTCTAACCTATATTCAAACTTTCTAATATCCTCCGAACTTACTAACTTCACTCTTTTGCCTCCAGAGTAATAATTATTTTATTGGGAAGACAAATAATGCTTTCTTCCTTTTTGTTTATAAATCCCTGTTTAACACAAAGTTTATCAGGACAAGGAGAAGAAATCATATGTACCCCTTTACCTTTTACATATTCAAAAATGCTTATCCCCAAAGGACCCTTAACCTCAAATCTATCTCCATCTTTTATTTCAATTAAAGATTTTGATAAAACTTCTTTATTATTAACATAAACTTTTAGAATAGTACCTTCACCTTTAGTATAATTAAAATAAAACAACAACAATGCTAGCAAAAGAAAAATCACTATCACTACTATATCATACTTCCTTAGCATGTTTTAAGTATATCACAATTTTGATATAATATGATGCACTATGGAATGGATAGCAATGTTCATTTTAATAATAATTTTATTAATAAGGTTTACTTATGCTAATAATGGTAAAACCATAAAACTACCAAGCCCACTTTTAAAAAGTAGTATTTCAATTGAGGAAGCTCTGCTTTTAAGAAGATCTAAAAGATTTTATAAAGATAACCCTCTCACCCTCCAAGAATTGTCCCAAATACTTTGGGCTTCCCAAGGAATATCAGACCCTGATTATAAGTTTAGGACATGCCCTTCTGCTGGAGCCTTATACCCTTTAGAAATTTATGTCTCAGTTCTAAGGGTAGATGGTATTGAGAGTGGTATTTACAAGTATAATCCAGAAAAACATGAGATAGTACAAATCTATAAAAGTTCCAAAAGAGAAGAACTCTACGAAGCATCCTTAAAACAAGAATGGATAAAAAGAGCCCCCGTAGTGATTATAATATGTGCCTCCTTTTATAAAACAAAGGCTAGGTATGGAGAAAGAGGAATAAGGTACATCTACATAGAAACAGGTCACTGTGCTCAGAATATTTATTTACAATGTGTCTCCTTAAACTTAGGAACCGTAGCTATAGGTGCTTTTGATGATGATGAAATAAAAAGAATTCTCAACTTACCCAAATTTGAATTCCCTACTTATCTAATGCCTATTGGCAAGATTTAGTCATCTTTGTTGACAAATTTTTAATCGTAATGTTAGACTCTTTTAAAAAATATATAATCCGAGGTGAATAAAAAATGTCCGAAAAGTTTATGATTAAAGAAATAAGAGAAGGGCTCCATATAATCAAGAATTACAAAAATCGCTGGGAAGAATTTGTGGAAGTTTCAAATAAAATAAAATCTTTTGAATTTCATAATATTATTTTTGTGGCAAGAGGATCGTCAGATAACGCTGCTACATGGGGAAAATATTATATGGAATCCCATTTGAATATTCCTGTATCCTTATGTGCTCCATCTTTATTTACTATCTACAAACTCCCTCCTAATCTTAAATCTTCCCTTGTTATTGCCATCTCCCAGTCTGGAGAAAGTGATGACATCTGTGAAGTCGTGAGAAAAGCCAATGAACAAGGAGCTTTGACTATTGGTATAACCAATAATCCTCAAGGAAAGCTAGCTCAAATAGCCCAAATAAATATTTTTCTAAACTCAGGAGTAGAAAGAAGTGTTGCAGCCACCAAAACCTATTTATCCCAATTGGTCTCTATCTATTTTTTAACAAATTCAATTATAGGTAGAAGTGCATTAGAAGAATTTGATAAAATATTAAACGCTATGGAAGATATACAAAAGAGAGAAGAGGAAATAAAAGAAAAAGTAAAACCATATAAATACATGGAACACTGTGCAATCCTTGGAAGAGGGTTTAATTTATCTACAGCTTTAGAAACTGCTCTAAAGCTCAAGGAAACCTCTTATATTATTGCTCAAGCCTACTCCTCAGCAGATTTTATGCATGGTCCCCTTGCTCTTGCCTCGGAAGGATTTCCTGTATTTTTCTTCGTTCCTAAAGGAGAAAGTATGGAACATTCCTTGGAAGTTTTAGGAACCTTAAAGGAAAAGAGAAGCGATATATTTATATTTACCAATGAAGCTGAGCTTACAAAAGAGTATGAGGGAATCTATATAGATTGTGATGTACCAGAATACGTCACCCCTATACCTTTTATTTACCCAGCTCAAATTTTTGCTTACTATCTTGCTGAGATTAAAGGAAGAGACCCTGACAATCCTAGAAACATAAGAAAGGTTACTATTACAAGATGAACCACATATTTCAAATATTAAAAGATTTATCACAAAATCCAATATTCATAATCCCCATATTGGTAGCTATCATCACGCAAGGAATAAAAGGGTTAATAAGAAGTCTTCAGGAGAAAAAATTCCTCTGGAGAGCCTTTTTTGAGTGGGGCGGAATGCCAAGTTCTCACTCAGCCCTTGTAGTATCACTATCTCTCATAATTGGCATAAAAGAAGGCTTCAATTCTACTCTATATATTCTTTCCATGTTCTTTGCAGGTATAGTAATAGCAGATGCCATTGGTGTGAGACTTGCCACCGAGGAACAAGCAAAAGTTATAAACAAAATTATACAAAAGGAATTAAAAGATCCTGAGTTAAAAGAGATCTACTTAAAGGAGTCTATAGGGCATACGCCCATAGAGGCTATAACTGGAGGAATTATCGGCCTCATCTTAGCCCATGTTATATACTACACATTTTTTGTAAAATGAAAATAGCATTCTTTAGTGATACCTATATTCCTCAGAAGAATGGCGTAGCTACCTCTTTAAATTTTCTAAAGAAGACTTTAGAAGAGGAGAATCACTCCATTTACCTTTTTATACCCAATATTCCCAACCTTCCTAAAGAAAAAAATATATATATCCTTCCATCCATAACATTTCCCTTTCAGAAAGAGCACCGAGTTGCCCTACCCTACTCTCTAAAATATGACTTTATGATAAGAAAAATAAATCCTCATGTAATACACACCCACTCTCCTTTTTCTCTCGGAATCTTTGGACTATACGAAGGGAAAAGGATAAAAAGACCAATAATCCATACTTATCATACACTTCTTCCAGATTATGCCTATTACATATGGGATCACTTTCCAAATTTTATAAAGCAAAACATAATAGATGAAGAAAAAGCTAGAAAAATAGCTATCTGGATAAGCAGAGAATACTGTAATCATTCCGATTTAGTTATTGCTCCCTCAACTAAAATAAAGAGACTTCTTAAAGAATTTGGGGTAAAAAAACCCATAGAAGTACTTCCTAATGGCATAGATTTGGATAAATTTAGGAAAATTCCTAAAAATGAAGCAAGAAAAGATTTAAATCTCCCCCTTAATGCAGTACTACTTCTTTTTGTAGGAAGACTTGGAAAGGAAAAAAATATTGAATTTCTCATCGAAGTACTAGAAATTATTAAGAATAATACAGATAAATTGATCTATCTGGTTATCGTGGGAGATAATCCCGATAAAAGAGTAATGGAAGAGCTAAAAAATAAAGCTAAGGCTCTAAACGTCTACGATAGGACTATTTTTACTGGATATTTGGATTATGATAAAGTTATTAAAGCCTATTACGCCTCTGATATATTTGTATTTTCTTCAATTACAGAAACTCAAGGCTTAGTCATTCTTGAAGCGATGGCATCAGGACTTCCTGTGGTGGCTATAGAAGATGATGCAATTTCAGATTTTGTTAAAAATGGAATAAATGGTTTTTTAATACCCAATAATCAAGAAGCTAAGAAAATATTTTCAGAAAAAATAATAACCCTCATTGAGAATAGGGATTTATATGAAAAAATGTCTATAAATGCCCTTGATAACTCAAAGCTTTTCCATATAAAAATCCTTAATAAAAAACTTCTCTCCTTGTATGAATACCTGATAAAAGAATATAATATATAATAATGCCCGATTTTATATCTCTCTTTATATCCGAAATAAAGAAAAAAAGACCCATTCTTGAGGAACTTCTTATTAAAAGAAGTCTTAGTGACAAATCTTTTGTTTCAGAGTTTATTGGGAAGATTTGGAATAAACTTTCAGACTCCTATCAGTTTACCAACAAACCAACATTTGCCGTAGATGCTTCCCAAAGAACCCTATCCTTCTCTTTAGGACCTTATTTAATAATAACCCAAGCTCTTGCCATAGGCTCCAATGGATATGAAAAAGCTCTTGTATCTCTCGAGCCTGTATGGGGTTCTATACCAGAAACTCAACTGGGGCTCTTAAGAGACCTTTTAATGCAAGATTTGGAAATTAGGCTTGCCCTTCAAATTATTAAAGAAAACAAAGCTCCTTTGATATTATTTATCGATGGCTCTTTATTATCAAGAATCTCATACCTTTTGAGGTATTTATACAGTTTTGAAGATGAAAATTACAAAAACCTTGCTCGAGAAGTACTAATAAACACTTTAGATCTTATAAATTCTTCCAAGAACAATGTAGATGTCATCTCTATTTCTAAGTCTTCCCGAAATACTTTTCTTTTCCAAATCCTATCTCTTGACAATCCTGATATAGATAAAACAACACCTTACAAACCCACTGATAGCGAGATCTTAAGCATATTTACTTCAGAGCCCGGATATACAACTCCACTATTGATAGGAGCAGAGATGGGGCTTGGTCACAAACAATTAGAGATCATAGAAAAGGACCCAAACCTTCAAAATATTCTTAATAATTCTCCAGCCTTTTATACCTTCTATATAAGACTTATGCCAAGAGATCAGTTCCTAAGGATAGACTTCCCAGCCAATATGGTAGGAGAAAAGTCGAGTATACTCTCCGTAAATTACTTTTGGGGGAAAGATATAAATATAGATCAAATCTTAGGAGTATTAAGAGAAAATTGTGTAAATACGAAGATATATCAAACTCCTTTGTATTTTGTGGACCAAATTGTTAGAATAAAAAGAGAACCTGACTTAGAAAGGTATATAATGATTTTGAAAACTGAATTTCCAGGAATTATTGAACTTGACAGAAGTCAAGGGAGGTTCTACTAATAAATGGAATTAAAATGTGTAGGATACTTAGTAGGAGAAAGCTATTGTGATAATTTCCAATTTATTACCAACGAAGAATTAGCTCCTAAAAGGCTCGAATATGTGGTAATCAAAGGGATTGCCTCTTCAAATGAGGAAGTAGAAGTATTAGCTCAAGTAGAAAGTCTAAAAGCCTTTTCAGATGTACTCTCAGAAGATCAAGAATACGATGCTACAACAAAACTTTTGGAATTAAACTACAAGATTCCTCTAAAACTTATAGCTTCTGCAAGAGTACTAGGATATTTGGACAAAGATGGAAATATTCTTCTTCCTAGATCTGTATCTCTCCCAGGTTCTCCTGTATACCTTGCCCCCGATGACCTTCTTCAAAGATTCTTTACCCACAATAAAAGCACTGCTATTGAAATAGGTACTCTTCTTTACAGACCTAACGTAAAAGTTACCCTTGACCCTAACGGCCTTAGAAGGCACCTTGCCATAATAGCTCAAACAGGGGCAGGAAAATCTTATCTCACAGGACTTCTTTTAGAGAAACTTGTAAAGTTAGGAGCAACTATACTGGTCTTTGATCCTAATAGTGATTATGTACTTTTAAGAAGAAAAAGAAACAATTTAAAAGAATTCTCGTCTATTGCCCATAATGTCACTATTTATAGAATTCCTAAAGTACAAGGAAGATTTTCCGATGATATGATAGGTGGTGTGGAACCTTACTCCATAAGGTTTAGCGAATTAGAAAATGAACAAATAGCAGAAATTCTTGGAATATCCGAATATAGCAATATAAGAGATGCCGTTGAAAAAGCAATTGAAGAATTAAGAGAGTCAAGAATAGATTTCACTCCCAATGAGTTATATGAGAAACTTAAGGATATGGCAGGAATAGAAGAAAAAGATGAAGAAGATTTTAGTCTGGACTTTGATGACTACGAAAGAAAAATTATAGAAAAAATGGAAAAAAAGAATAAGAAAAAATATCCTGAGGAAACTATGATTGGAGCAAGGAAGGCACTAAAATATGTAAAATGGATAAAGGATTATCCTATATGGGGATTTAAAGATATCTCTCCTGAAAAAATATTAAAACCTGCCCACATATCAGTCATTGATCTTGCAGGAATAGAAAAAAATCTTCAAGATCTTGTAGTTAGTAAACTCTTAAATGATATATGGACAAAAGCAAAGTCTGAGGGTCTTCCCTATCCTTTGTTTATAGTACTCGAAGAGGCCCATAACTTAGTGCCAAAAGAAAAGGGAGAAAAATTAAAAAGTGCAAGAATAATAAACTCCATCGCTGCAGAGGGTAGAAAATTTAAAGTATTTCTTATAGTAGTTACCCAAAGACCTTATAAAATAAGCAGTAATACTCTTTCTCAATGCGGAAGTCAAATCATTATGAGACTCACAAATCCCACTGATCAGACTGCAGTGAAAGAAGCTTCCGAAGCTCTCTCTGAGAATCTATTCCAGGATCTTCCAGGATTAAATATTGGAGAAGCAATAATTCTAGGAAGATTAACCAAAATACCTGTAATGGTAAAGATTGGAGAAAGAGAAACTGCAGAGGGTGGATTTGATATTGACTTAGAAGAAGAATTCCAAAAAGCTTTAGACAACATAGAAAGTACTATGATAGAAAAGAATGATACAGAAATTCTACCTGACTTTGGGAGTGAAATCTAATGATCAAAATCGTGATTACTGCAGACAATCACTTGGGAAAGTATTACAAGAAACTGCTTCCAGAAAGATTGCAAGAACGAAGAAAAAGGTTAAGAAATGTCTTTGAGGAAGTAGTAAATTACGCTATAGAAGAAAAAGCAGATATCTTTATCCATGCTGGAGACTTATTTGATTCCTCAACTCCCAGGAACCAAGATCTAACTTTTATTGCTCGTGAATTTTCAAAAATGGTAAAAAATAACATAAAAATATACGCTATTGGAGGAAATCATGATGCTCCAAATATGCTTGAGTCTGACTCTTACCCTATAAGGATTTTTGAAGAAGCAGGATTAATAAAGACCTTTTCCTCGCAGTCTACAATAAGCTATGAAATCTTCGAAAAAGATAACATAAGTATACTTGTTTCTGGCCTATCTCATGACCCAAGAAAAAAGGGAAAAATAGACCCATTAGAAAAAAATGTAATAGTTCCTCCAGATTTCCCTAAGGAAAACAATTTATTCAAGATCCTAATTCTTCACTACTCCTTTGAAAAATTTGCTCACCCCAAAGCCCAAGAGCCCCAAGTCTCCACTAACACTCTTTACGATTTGCCTTTTGATCTTTATATATTAGGTCACTTACATGAACAAAACACCTATCGCTTTGCCAACAAACATGTAATTATTCCTGGCAGTACAGAAAGATTTGATTTTGGAGAAGAAAATCTTAAACCAGGATTTTATCTCTTAACTATTGAAAAGGGAAGGATAAATTATGAACATATAGAGCTGAACGTTCAGCCAATGAAAAATTTAGAAATTAAATTAACAGAAATACCACAAAAAGAACCTACAAATTCCATTATAGAGAGAATAATAAAAAACTCCCACAAAGACCTACTTTTAAAATGCAAACTTGTGGGAGAGATTCCACTCTCCATGTATCAGTCTATTAACTTTAGTAAAATTCTCGAGGCAGGAATAAACTCTAACTTTTTGTTTGATCTTGATACCCAAAACTTAAGAATAAAGGGTGAAGAGATAAATACCCTCCCTGCTCCAGAGCTTAGTGTTGACAAAAATCTTGAAATAATTACAAAAAAATATATAGAAGAAGTTCCTGAAGACAGAGAGATAATATTAGAGGCTTTGAAATGGATAAAAGAAGAATTAAAAAGTAGAGAAATAATACTATGATTAAACTTGTAAGTCTTACTCTTAGGAACTTTAAACAATATCGAACTGCTCATATAAACTTTCCTGAAAAAGGTAAGATCCTTATCAAGGGAAAAAATGAGGCAGGAAAAAGCACCATATTTGAAGCTATAGGCTTTGCCCTATTTGGGAAACCGGTATATGTGGGTACCATTTCAAACCTGATAAAGTTTAATACAGAAAAAGCAGAAATTGAACTTGTAGTAAAAACTGAAGATAAAATCTTAACTATAAGCAGAACACTTAAGAAAAACCCTCAAGGTAGTACCTCTCAGGAAGCTACACTTCGCATAAAGCAAAATAATAATCCAACTCCTATTATCGTAACAAACCCTAGCAGTGTAAATCCAAGAATTATAAAAGAAATAGGCATAGACCAAGATATATTCATAAATACCTGCTTCATAGGGCAGAAAAGGTTAGAAACATTAGAGAATTTAGGAGCTAAAGAAAGACAACAACTTATATCTAAACTATTTAATTTAGATTACTTTGTAAATCTAATAGAAAAGGCAAAAGATACAAGAAAGGAATTTATAAGTCAAAAAGAGAACTATGAACTTATTAGAAAAGCAGCAGAAGCCAAGAAAGAACTCCCTGAAATTAAGGAAAGAATTAATGAAATAGAAAACAGAATAAAGGAAATCGAAAAGATAGAATTATCTCAAAATATTGTAAAAAAAGAGGAACTCTTACATAACTTAGAAGAAGAGATTAAAAAATTAGAGGAAGAATTTGATAAAGTAAAAAAGGATGTGGAACTATTAGAAAAGTGCAAAGAAGAGGAGAAAATTATAAGCGAAATAAAAAGTATTGAGGAAAAAATCAAAGTACTGGAAAGACAGAAGAGTGAAAACTTACAAAGAATTAAAAATTTAGAGGAAAGGATAAAAGAAGAAGGAGAGATAAGAGAAAAAATAAGGTTTTTGGAGGAAGTAAAAAATATAAAATCTCAAATTGATGAAATCACAAAAACAATAAATGAGGAAAAATTAAAAATCTCAAAACTGGAAGAGATAATCCCAAATCTGTCAGAAAAGGTAGAAAAATATAAAGAAACAATTAAGGAAATAGAAAAAGAAAAAACTTTATTAGATGAAATTAACAAAGTAGAAAATGAAATCCAGAAACTTGAAGAAAGAAAAAGAAATCTTGAAAAAAGAAAAGAAAGGTTAGAAAAAATATTAAATAACTTTTCAAATACCAAAGAAATTCTTGATCCTTATAAAAAAGCATTAGAGTACAAAGAAAAAGAAATCCAAATTTTCTCATTACAAAAAGATTTCTCAAAGGCTAAAAATAGACTAATTCTTACTTCTACCTTAACTATCCTTTCCTTTGTTTTATCCTTTGCTTTAAACTACTTTTTCCTAATACCCTCCTTGGTACTCCTAATCTTTAGTTTTCTTACCTATAGAAATTATTCTCAAACCAATAAAGATCTCACTAAACAATTAAGCATTTTGGAATTTATAAAAAAAGACATTCCTGACCATCTTAAAGATAAAAATCAAAAAGAGTTAGAACAAGAGCTCCAAAATCTTGAAAAAGAACTTGAAGCTAAGAAAATTAAAACAGAAAAAATAATAGAATCGTTAAAGACAAAAGCCTCAAGTATAGACACTTTAACCTTAATAGAGGAAAGGACAAAGCTAAAAAGAGAAATTGACAACATAAACTCACTAAAAACTGAGGCTGAAAGATTAATCTCCGAGCTTGCCTCAAGGCTTAGTTGTAATAAAGATATTAAATCTGTAGAAGAAAAATTACTAAAGGCACAAGAGATCTTAGAAAAGAAAAAGCAAGAACTTAAAGAAAAAGAAACAGAAATGGAAAATCTAAAAAAATCCGATCCCCTTCCTGACAAGGAACTTTTAGTTTTAAGCTCTGAAAAAGGCTCTTTGGAAAATAGGCTTAAAAATATAGAGGAAGATAAAAAAGAGTTAGCTGATAAAGAGAAGAGAAAAATAGAGCTTGAAGAAGATATCAAAAGAGCACAAGATGAAATTGAAAGGCTATCGAAAAAATTACCTTCATTAAGCGAAGATTATATAAATAAATTGAAGGATACTATAAAAGACTTAGAGGAAAGAAAGGTAAAAGAAAAATACGACAGTATATCATCCCAACTGAACAATAAGAGGGGACAAAGAGAGGCTGTAGAAAAAGAATATACCAAACTTATCGAAGAATTCAAAAATCGTTTTAAGGAAGAAAATTGGAAAGACTATGCTTCAATAAGCATAGACCCTAAGGAAAAAGAAATGCTTTTGAGTCAAAAAGAAGAACTTATCAAAACCCTCGGAGAAAAGGAGGCTATACTTGAAGAGTATGAGAGCAAAACAGGACAAAAAAGGGATGACTTGATACCAGAAAAAGTAGAAGAAGACTATAAAGAGATAGAAAGAAAAATACAAAAAATGGATTATGCTATCAAGATTGCTGAAAGTACAAGAGAAAGCATATTAAAATCTATACTTCCAAGAACCATGGCTTTTATGCAAAGAATATTACCTATCTTAACATCAGATAGATACCATTACGCCGAGATTGATGAAGATTATAAACTAAGAGTATACACCAGCGATACTAAAGATCCATTAGGAAAAGAAAGATTCAGTGGTGGAACTCAGGACCAGATCTCTTTAGCTTTAAGGCTTGCTTTTGCTATGGCAACTCTTCCCCAAGATAAAGGAGTACAACCTAAATTCATATTCTTAGATGAACCTTTAGGGTCCTTTGATGAAGACAGAGCAAAAGGACTATTATATCTCATAACCCAAGGAGAAGTATCAGAATTTTTTGATCAAATATTTGTAGTAACTCACGTACCGATAGACGAAGACCTATTCGATGAAGTCTATTACATAGATAATGGACAAATAACAAAAATAGATAATGATAATCCTAATCTAAATTTAGAGTTTTAAGATATTCTTTAAATTGTTCTCCAAGTCCTTCTCTTTTAAGAGCAAGCTCTACTGAGGCTATTAAAAATCCAAGTTTACTACCTGTATCATACCTCTTACCTTTAAATTCATAAGCATATATGGCTTCTTTCTCCAAAAGCATTTTCAACCCATCCGTAAGCTGTATTTCTCCCCCTCTTCCAGGCTTAACTTTCTCAAGCATAGGAAATATCTCAGGAGTTAATATATACCTTCCTACAATAGCAAGATCAGAAGGTGCCTCATCTACCGACGGTTTCTCTACAAGATCAGTTACTTGATATATACCCTCATCAATCTTCTTACCTGCTATAACCCCATAATTTTTAACCTCGTCTTTTGGAACTCTCTCTACAGCTATGACTGAGCATTTGTATCTTTCATATATCTCTATCATCTGTTTCATACAAGGCACATCACTTACAATAAGATCATCGCTCAAAATTACAGCAAAAGGTTCATTCTTAACAAGTTCTTTGGTAACCAAAACAGCATGACCAAGCCCAAGAGGTTCTTTCTGCCTAATATAATAGACAGTAGCAAGCTCTGAGATCTCCCTTACCTGTCTCAGTAAGTCCAATTCTCCTTTTTTCTGTAAGAAATATTCCAGTTCAAAAGATATATCAAAATGATCTTCGATCGCCCTCTTATTCCTGCCTGTGACAATAATTATCTCGTCAATTCCAGAATTTACAGCCTCCTCTACTGCATATTGAATTATAGGCTTATCCACTACAGGAAGCATCTCCTTAGGTTGCGCCTTTGTAGCTGGAAGAAATCTAGTACCAAGACCTGCAGCAGGAAAGACAGCCTTATTTATAGACATAGCAATACCCCCTATTCCTCTGGAATCTTTATAATTACAATAGTCAAAGAGCCTTCTTCCACTAAAAGTTGGTGAGAGGTATTAGCAGGAATAAAAAGTACATCACCACTTTTCATATCAATAGTCTCATAGTTTAAAATATTACACCCTCTAATCTCGTATGGTTCAACTTCTCTTCCACCCTCATAATCATCGCTTAACAAAACCTTTGCCTTTCCAGAATACACTATATACATGTCATTCACTTTCTTATGTACTTCTGTCTCACTTTTAAAAGGAGCATTAAATCTTAGAAATCTAATCATAAAGTTTCCTCTTTTAAAATCCTCCAACTTCTCATCATTTAAAGAGAATCTACGGTACATAACAACCTCCTAAAAAAATAAGAAGTCTTAATTATTTTATCTTTTAAAGGTTATTTAAGCAACTTTAATTAATACTACTTTAAACATTTCATACCTTCTTTTTTGAATAATTATGTGCTAAAATTTATAATGTAATTAAAAAGTAACAGAGAATGCAAAGGTGCTTTGGAGTGAGCTCCGAAGCACCTTTTTAGTTTTATAAATAAAATTTATGTCAGAACGGGAGGCGTAAAATTATGAAAAATACCGATATAAAAATTGTAGACACCACATTAAGAGACGGAGAACAAACAGCAGGTGTGGTATTTTCAAAAGCTGAAAAACTACAAATAGCCAGAATGCTTGATGAGATAGGAGTACATCAAATTGAAGCAGGCATCCCTGTGATGGGAGGAGACGAAGAAGAAGCAATAAAAGCCATAGTTAAAGCAGGATTAAAAGCAAGCATAATGGGATGGAATAGAGCTGTGATAAGTGACATTGAAGCATCTCTAAGATGTGGGGTAGATGCTGTAGCTATCTCCATTTCTACCTCTGACATCCACATTAAGTATAAACTCAAAAAGACCAGAGAATGGGTTTTAGAAAACATGGTAAAAGCCACAGAATTCGCAAAAAAGCACGGAGTATATGTATCAGTGAATGCTGAAGATGCATCAAGAACTGATATGGAATTTCTATTACAATTTGCAAAGGCTGCAAAAGAGGCAGGAGCAGACCGACTCAGATATTGCGATACTGTAGGAATTATGGAACCTTTCACTATGTATGAGGTTATAAAAACTATAATTGAGAAAGTAGGCATACCTGTAGAAATGCATACTCACAATGACTTTGGAATGGCCACTGCCAATGCTTTGGCAGGAGTTAGAGCAGGAGCTACCTATGTAGGGGTAACAGTAAATGGCCTTGGAGAAAGGGCAGGTAATGCTGCATTAGAAGAAGTGGTGATGGCCTTAAAGTACATCTACAATATAGACTTAGGTATCAAAACCTATAAATTAAGAGAACTTAGCGAATATGTAGCAAAAGCTTCTCAAAGGGAACTACCAGTAAATAAGGCAATTGTTGGTAAGAATATCTTTGCCCATGAGTCTGGAATACACGCTGATGGCGTGATTAAGTATCCAAAAACTTATGAAGTCTTCTCTCCTGAAGAAGTAGGAGGAGAGAGACAAATTGTAATTGGAAAACATTCTGGAACCCATGCTCTTATAAGGAAATTCCAGGAGTATGGTATAAATCTTCCTGAAGAAGATGCTCAAGAATTGCTTAAGAAAGTAAGAGCCCTTGCGGTAGAACTTAAGAGACCACTGTTTGACAAAGAATTAATGTATCTTTATCAAGATTACTTAAAGGAAAAAGCTAAGAAAGAAGGAGAGTGAAAAAATTGGGGAAGACAATAGCTGAAAAAATCTTTTCAGCTCACACAGGAAAGGATGTTAAAGCTGGTGATTTAGTAATTGCAAAACTTGATGCCCTAATGGGGCAGGACGGAACATCTCCTCTTGCAATTAAGGTCTTTGAAGAATTGGGAGGAGAAAAGGTCGTTAACGCAGAAAGGGTACTCTTAGTAATGGACCACTCTGTCCCACCCCCAAATGAGGGGGTTGCAAATCTTCATAAACTGATGAGAGACTTTGCAGAAAAATACGGCACTCAAATTACAGAATTTGGAGAAGGAGTATGCCACCAAGTATTTATGGAAAGAGGACTTGCTACACCTGGGGGCCTCGTTATTGGCGCAGATTCTCATACTTGTACATATGGAGTTTTAAACTGCTTTTCCACAGGAGTTGGCTCCAGTGAGCTTGCTGCAGCAATGTACACTGGTAAATTATGGTTTAAAGTACCCAATACTGTAAAGATCATTTTAAATGGAAAACTTCCTAAAGGTGTCGTTTCTAAAGACGTGGTATTATTTCTTGCAGGGTATTTTAAGGCTGACGGCCTAACCTATAAAGCTATAGAGTTTGATGGAGAAGTAATCAGAGACCTTTCTATAGATGGTAGGGCAACTATAACCAATATGGTAGTTGAAATGGGAGCAAAAGCAGGTATTATGCCCTTCGATGAAAAAACAAAAGAATTCTTTAAAAGTATTGGCTTTCCACAAGAAAAAGGGGTTGAAGCGGATCCCGATGCGGAATATGAGGCTATTTATGAGTTTAATTTATCTAACTTAGAGCCCCAAGTGGCTATGCCCCATACTGTGGACAATGTCTACCCTATCTCTCAAATAGATAATGTCAAAATACACGAAGCCTTTATTGGTACATGCACTAATGGCAGATTAGAAGACCTAAGACTAGCCGCATCAATTCTAAAGGGTAGAAAAGTATCCAAAAATGTAAAAATGATCATAACACCTGCCTCTAAAAGGATTTTTATACAAGCTATGAAAGAGGGCCTTATAGATATATTCTTAGAAGCAGGCGCTATAGTAACAAATCCAGGGTGTGGACCATGTGTAGGGACTCATCAAGGCATACCTGCAGATGGGGAGAATGTTATCTCTACTGCTAATAGAAATTTCAAAGGAAGAATGGGAAACAACAAAGCTTTTATACATTTAGCTTCGCCCCTTACCGTAGCTGCCTCAGCAATCTTAGGAAAAATTACTGATCCAAGAGAACTAATGGATTAGGAGGAAGTCTATTATGCTAATTAGGGGAAGAGCTCACAAATTTGGAGATGATATAAACACCGATTACATAATATCAGGAAAATACAAATTTAAAAGTTTAGACTTTAACGAAATGTCCAAGCACCTTTTTGAAGATCTTGATCCAGAATTCTATAAGAAAATAACTCCTGGAGATATCATTGTGGCTGGCAAAAACTTTGGATGTGGTTCTTCCAGAGAACAGGCACCTTTAGTAATCAAACATGCAGGAATAAGCCTGGTGATAGCTAAAAGTTTTGCAAGAATATTCTACAGAAACTCTATAAATGTAGGTTTACCTTTATTAGAGGCAGATACAGATCAAATAGATCAGGGGGATGAGTTGGAAGTGGATCTTTTTAATGGTAAAATTTTTAACAAGACAAAAAATATAGTGATAAATTCTAAGAGCACATTTCCAGATATAATGGTAAAAATATTACAAGCAGGAGGCCTTGTAGAGTACCTTAAGAAAGAGGGAGATTTCAAAATTTAGATGCAACATTTTAATTTTTACATTCCAGTAATGATAAAGTTTGGAATAGGACTCTGGGAGAAAATTCCCGAGGAGTCCTATTCCTTAGGAGCAAAGAAAGTTCTAATAGTAACTGGTAAAAAACACCTAAAAAGCACTGGAATTTTAGATAAGCTTTTAAACATATACAATAATTATCCTATTGATGTATATGTTTTCGACGAGGTACCTCCTGAACCTCCTTATTATATAGTAGATCAAGGAGCAGAAATCGCTAAAACAAAAGGTATAGACCTTGTTATTGGTATTGGAGGTGGAAGTGCCCTTGATGTGGCAAAAGCAATTGCAGTCAAAGTAAATCTACCTGGCACCATATGGGATTATATAGGAGACAACAGTAATAAAATAACAATTAAGGGTTTACCTACTATTCTAGTGCCCACTACAGCAGGAACTGCAAGTGAAGTTACACGAGTTTCAGTGCTTATTAATCCTGAAACAAAAGAAAAATTAAGCATAAGACACGATTTTTTATATGCCACCCTTGCCATTATAGACCCATATCTTACCCTTTCCTTACCAAAAGAAAATACTGCTTACAGTGGTATTGATGCTTTTATACACTCTTTAGAGTCCTTTTTATCAGTTAATAGTAATATGGTTACAGAGCCCCTTGCTCTAACCGCACTAAGGACCATATATAAATATCTTCCCAGGGTATACAATAATCTAGAAAGAATTGATTTAAGAGAAAAAGTATTATATGCCAGCACCATTAGTGGGATAGCTTTTACCCAAACAGGACTTGGAGGTATACATGCTCTTGCTCATCCTATTGGGGTTTATGCCAATATTCCCCATGGACTTGCTTGTGCCTTAGTTACCATTCCTACCTTAGAATATAACTTAGAAATACTTTCCAGAGAAAAAATCTCTGCTTTAGGAAGAGCCATAGGGGTATATTCTTTAAGATCTGCCAAAGAAAAGATCTTGAAAAAAATAGATGAATTCTTCTCTATACTTAACATCAAACTTGGCCTTCACAATTATGGAATAAAATGGGAAGATCTCCCTAATATAGCCCAAGAAGTACCAAAATCAGGATCTTACAAAACAAATCCACGAACACTGAACTATGAAACTGTACTTGAAATACTAAAAAAAGCCTTTTAAGTTCTGTCTATTATGTCTATAATGTCTAAATTAGGCTTGAATTTTACAATACTTTTTTCTGGAATAAATCCTCTTACACTTGCATTAGGGTAAATAAGTACCCTCTTACCTATAATAGTCCCAGGATTAAGCACAGAGTTACATCCAGTCTCACTATCATCCCCAATAATAGCTCCTAATTTTCTAAGCCCTGTATCATACACTTCTCCATTCACCTTTATTTTAACTGTACCACTAAGTCCTATTTTTAAGTTTGATATCTTAGTACCTGCTCCCAGATTCACATTGTGTCCAAGGATGCTATCACCTACATAATTAAAATGAGGAGCTTTTGCTCCAGAAAGTAGAATGCTATTCTTAATCTCTGTAGTATGTCCTACTACACAGTTATCTCCAATAAATACATTACCTCTTATATAGGCACCCTGCCTTATCTCACAATTCTTACCAATATACGCAGGACCCTTTATATAAACAAAGGGCTCAATAACTGTTCCCTCATCTATAAACACGTTTCCCTCTATAAAAACCCCTCCCTTGATTATTCCTCTAATTTCAGGCTTTGCATACTTCCTTAAGAATTTTTCAAGAGTTTTCAAAGCATCCCAAACCAAGTTCATATCCCTAAAAAGCTCTCCTTCAATACCAGACAATTCAAAAAACCTTTCGGGTTCCAACACCTCACTGTGCCTCCCTTCACCAATTTAATAAATCTAATACTTTAATTATATCTGAAGGTCTAGAAGCAAGAAAATGAATCCCATCAAGCAGTTTACTCTCTTTTAGCTTAGAACAAAACTCAGCACAAAACTCAATACTTAAAGACTTTATATCCTTAGTATTCCTAAACATATCTAAAATCTCAGTAGGAATTTTTATACCAGGAACACTACTCATCATATACTCCAGCATCTCTATAGACTTAAAAATGGTAACCCCAGCTATAATTTTTATCTCATTTCCAACCCTTTCTCTCACTCTTTCCATTACCGAAAGATCAAAAAAAAGCTGTGTTTGAAAGAATTCTGCTCCTGCCTTTTTCTTTTTTAGTAATTTCAAAATCTCTATCTCCAAAGGAACAAGATTTGGATTAAATACTGCTCCCAAGAAAAAATCGGGATTTTTGTTTAGTTTTTTACCTGAAAAATCTTCGCCATCTTCCAATCTTTTTGCAACCACCAATATATTAGTTGCATCCAGATCAAACACAGGCTTTGCAGATTTTGCTATCCCAGTAGTAGTGTAATCTCCTGTTAAAACAAGTACATTTCTAATACCAAGAGTATAAGCACTCAAAAGCTCTCCTGAGATGGCAACCCTATTTCTATCCCTTGCGGTTATTTGAAATATTGGCTCCATTCCTTCCCTAAGAAGTAGATAACTTCCCACAAGAGATGTAATTCTCACTCCCACATTTTGAAAATCGGTAACATTTACAGCATCAACCCTGTCTTTTAAAAGTAAAGTTTTTTCGATAAAAGAACTAACATCCACCCCTCTCGGTGGACTCACCTCTGCAGTTATAACAAATTTACCAGATTTTAACCTCTCCTCAAAGTTCATTCTTGAAGTAGTATTTTGCTAAAATCTTTAGGAGGAATTATTCTTAAAAACTCTTCCTCTGTTATTCTCTTATTTCTAAAGAGAATAACCCAAGGGCATAATCTATTAAATACCTCACATATACCCTCTTCTGCTCCACCACAAGGGCCATTTCTCATCTTTTTTGGACATAACTTCTCCATACACAAATTTCCAGTATAGTATATCCAGCACTCTCCACATGCAGAACACAGTCTTGCAAAACTTCCAAGACTTCTACCAGGTTCTATTTTCAAAGTGTTTGTTGCAGGAAAGACCTGTTTTTTTATATAGTTAGGAATAATCTGAGGAAGCCCCCCACAAGTGAAGGTTAAAATCGTATCTGCCTCATTTATTTCACTTAAATTATCAATAATTCTTAAAAAAGAACCTACATTACAATCATCCTTCTTTAAAGTATACATACCTACTAATTCATAACCTAAACCCTCAACAAATTTTAAAACTTGCTGATTCTTTTCCTCCACATCTATAAAACCACAATTATCACATGAAAAAACAAAAACTTTATTCCCCTTAACAAAATTTTTCACCTCTTCTGCAGGCTTAATTTCGAGCCTCATTCTTTTCCACCGCCTTGAGAAGATTCATAGCAAGAACTCGAGTAGTTATTATACCTATACCTCCTGGAACAGGAGTTATGTAACCAACCTTATCCTTTACTTCTTCAAAGTTTACATCACCTACAAGCTTCCCTTCTACCACATTAGTACCTATATCAATTACTACTTGACCTTCCTTTACCATATCTTTACCTATAAAATGAGGCCTTCCTACAGCCGCAACAAGGACTTCTGCTCTCCTCGTAAGTTCTTCTAAATTTTTAGTTTTAGAATGACATATGGTAACCGTTGCATTCCTATTGAGAAGTAGTATAGAAAGGGGCTTTCCCACCGATATACTTCTTCCAACCACCACTACATCTTTCCCCTCTACAGAAATTTTATAAAAATCCAAAAGTTCAATAACTGCCTGAGGTGTGCAGGGATGGAAACATTTCTCACCAACAAAAAGCTTTCCTAAATTTTCATAAGTTATACCTTCCACATCTTTATCAGGAGACAAAAACCGAAAAGCTTTTTGTCTTTCTAATTCTTCCGAAAGAGGTCTCAATATCAATATTCCATGTACTTTATTATTTTTTTCTAATTCCTTTAAAGCCTTCTGAAATTCTAGCAGAGAGACATTTTCAGCAAAATTCTTTCTCTCCACATTAATTCCTATCCTCGAGAAAAATCTTTCTATACTCTTTGCGTAAGCTTCCGCCTCTTCATTTTCGCCAACCTTTACTATACACAAATTAGGAATAATACCCTTTGTTTTATAAATCTCTATTTTCTCTTTAATTTCTTTTTCTAACTTCTCAGCCACAGGCTTTCCTTCAAGAATAACTCCCATCTGAATTACCTCCACTTAGGAAAGACCTATTATATTTCCATTATCATCTAAGTCCATTTGAAAAGCAGAGGGAACCTTAGGAAGACCTGGCATAGTCATTATATTACCTGTGTAAACTACCAAAAAACCTGCTCCACCTGAAACTTTTACTCCTTGAACATTTATAACAAAATCCTCAGGTTTACCTATAAGTTTAGGATTGTCAGATAAAGAGTATTGGGTTTTTGCCATACAAACAGGCAAGTTTATAAAGCCCCAACCCTCAATCTTTTTTAACTCTTCTTTTGCATTCTCAGAAAATACCACGTCTTTTGCCCCATAAACCTCTTTACAAATTTTTTCTATCTTATCTTTATAACTTTCACTTAGGTCATATAAATAAGAAAACTCATTTTTATCTTCTTCTATAGCCTTAATCACTTCTTGAGCAAGCTGAATTCCTCCTAACCCTCCTTTTTCATAAACCTCAGAGATAGCCACCCTTATATTTCTCTCTTTAAGTTCACTAATCACATACTCTATTTCCTTTTTCTCATCTTTAGGAAATTTGTTCAAAGCTACCACCACAGGAAGTTTAAATACATCCCTCACCACGCTTACATGATGTAAGAGATTAGACATCCCTTTCTTTATAGCTTCCATGTTCTCATTATCAAAATCTTTCTTCACTCCCCCATGAAATTTCAATGCTCTTATAGAGGCAACAATTACCACCGCACTTGGTCTTATATTTCCCAATCTACATTTAATATCAAAAAATTTCTCTGCGCCAAGATCCACACCAAAACCAGCCTCTGTTACAACATAATCAGAAAGTCTAAGAGCCATCTCAGTAGCAATAAGGGAATTTGTACCATGAGCAATATTAGCAAAGGGACCACCGTGTACAAAAGCAGGAGTACCCTCAAGGGTTTGAACCAAATTAGGAGATATAGCATCTTTTAATATAACACTCATGGCACCCTGTGCCCCTATATCTTTACATAAAATGGGCGTATTATTCTTATTGATTCCAACTATAATATTTCCCAATCTCTCCTTTAATTCAGAGACACTCCTAGATAAGGAAATGATAGCCATAACCTCAGATGCCGCAGTAATATCAAAGCCGTCCTCACGAGGTACACCGTTGGCCTTTCCTCCAAGTCCACTTACAACAAATCTTAACTGTCTATCATTCATATCCAGACATCGCTTCCAAAGAATTTGTCTGACATCTATATTCAATTCATTCCCATGGTAGATATGATTATCAACTAAAGCCGAAAGTAGATTGTGGGCAGAAGTAACAGCATGGATATCTCCTGTGAAATGAAGATTAATACTATCTTCAGGTACTACTTTTGCCTTACCTCCTCCTACTGCTCCTCCCTTTATACCAAAAACAGGCCCCATAGATGGTTCACGAATACAAACAAAAGACCTATAAGAAAGTCTTCTGATGGCATCTCCTAATCCAATAGTTGTGGTAGTCTTACCTTCTCCATAAGGAGTAGGATTCATAGCGCTCACAAGAATCAATTTACCTGAAGGGTTTTTCTGAATTTCCTTATAATAATCCCATTTAACTTTTCCAATATACCAACCATATGGAATAAAAAATTCTTCTGGAATCCCCAAATCCGATATGATTTCTAAAATTCGTCTCAACTTCTCCCTCCAAATTAGATCTCAATTGGTATTATTTCTCCCCATACTTTGTCTTTATCTACGTATAAATAACCTATAGTATTCTTATCTGTAAAAAACTTATCAGTAGGAGATCCTGGATTAAAAAAGAATATGTTGTCTTCCCATTCCATCATTGGTTTGTGAGTATGTCCAAAGACAATAACCTTCAAATCCTCTCCCTCAAAAACTTCTCTAACCCTATCTTTAATCCCCCAAGGAGCTCCACTTCCATGAGTAATACCAATTTTTATGCTTTCAATAGTTATTATCTTCTTTGCAGGAAGTATTCTTTTTACCTCAAAATTATCCATATTACCATGCACGCCAATAACTTCTGCAATCCTTTGAAGTTCTGGCAAAAAGAAGGTATCTTCCCAGTCTCCAGCATGAATAATAAGATCAACTCCTTGAAGTTTGTCTATTATTACCTGAGGAAGATAAGGAAAACGAGAAGGAAGATGAGTATCTGAAATTACTCCAATCTTTACCATTGAGTCCTCCTTCTCTAATATTCATACCATTATTTTATATCAAAAAAATGGCGGGGAGGGTGGGACTCGAACCCACATGGCCGCGAAGGCCTTACCGGTTTTCAAGACCGGCCCCTTAGCCAATTCGGACACCTCCCCGATGTCCAAGAAAATTATACCATAAAAATTTTAATTTTAAATTAAAATTTTGTGGTATAATCTTATCTACAAGTAAAAAAATAAAAAAGGTGAAAGATATGGAAGTAAAAAAGGCGATTCTTGAAAGAAGAGCTTTGAGATCTATTGAACCCTTTGAAGTAACCCAAGAATTAATATACGACTTAGCTGAATCAGCTTCTTTAGCTCCATCCTGTTTTAATAATCAACCATGGAGATTCATTTTTACTTATGATCCAGATATTCTTAAAGAATTATATACTGCGCTAACACCAAGAAATAACTGGGCTAACAATTCTTCTCTAATAGTTACAGTCTTTACAAAAGAAGACTTAGACTGCCAAATAAAAGGAAGAAACTACGCTTTACTTGATACAGGAATGGCTGTTGGATTTATGCTTTTAAGGGCTACTGAGTTAGGCCTTATTGCCCACCCTATAGCAGGCTATGACGAGGAAAAGGTAAAAAAGATCTTGAATATACCAGAAGACATGACTGCAATACTTCTTATCGTCTTTGGAAAAAGAGCAAAAGAAATAAATCCTAATCTCTCTGAAGAACAAAAAGAAAGGGAATTTAAAAGACCTGAAAGATTGCCAATTAAAGAGTTTGTATACCTTAATAAATACAAGTAAAATAAAAGAAAAATGTTAATCTCTTGTTCAACTGCGGCATTTTTAAAACCAGAAATGACAACGGAAGAAAAATTAAAAAATTCCATTGAAGCTTTAAATATTATTTTGGAAAACCACTACGATGGAATTGAACTTTTTCTTCCTAAAGATTTTGACGAAGAAAAGAAAGAGATACTCTTTGAGGAAGCTAAAAAGTTAAAAGGAAAAATATTAACACTTCATGCTCCTAAAAACACGCTCCACAAGCCAATAAAATCAATATTCCCTGATTTAGTAAAATTAATCAAAAAATGTAGTGATCTTGAAATAAAAGTCATTGTTCTACATCCTCCTTTTCAAAAAACAATGAATTCACTTTTAAGAACCATCTTCTATATATTTGACAATGTGATTCACTTTTCTGCAAGACACAATGTTTTACTAACGATAGAAAATGTACCTTATCTTCTCGATCCTCCAGAGTTTTATTCTGCCCTTGCCCAAAGATACAAAAACCATGTGGGTATAACTATCGATATAGAATATTTACATTCCACCCAATATTCACTTAACAAATATTCTGAAGAATTATTAAAGAACCATCTTAGGAATATACATATAAGAGATTATGACGGACAAAGTTTTGATGACGAGGGCAAGAGAAGGTATTTAAAACTAGGAGAAGGATTAATCAATTTTAGGGAGTTATTTGAGAAAATATTTAAACTTGGCTATAACGGACCTTTAACAGTAGAAACCGTCTTTGATAATAAAATAGAAGACTTAAAGCACAGTAGAGAATTTATTATAAACAATTTTCCTCAAAAATCATTAGCTTCTGGATAGGAGCCTAAAACCTTAAAATCAATACACTCCTCCTTTATCTTCTCAAGGGCACAGGATACCTTTTCATCCTCTATATGCCCCTGAAAATCAACAAAGAACCTATATTCAAAAGGTTTAGCAGGTACTGGCCTTGACTGAATCAAAGTCATATTTAATCCAAAATCATGTAAAGGCCTTAACGCTCTATATAATGCTCCAGCCTGATGCTTTACAGAAAAAATTATAGAGGTTTTGTCTTTTCCTGTAGGTTTTGGAATTTCCCTTCCAAGTACTAAAAACCTTGTTTTATTATTCCAAAAATCTTGAATATTTTCAGCAAGAATATTCAATCCAAAAATGTTAGCCGCAAAGTTACTCGCAATAGCAGCACTTCCTCTTTCTTCCTTTACCAATTTAGCAGCAAAACTAGTACTTGAAGTTGGAATCTCCTCTACATTTGGCAAGTTTTGTCTTAGCCATTTCTTACACTGAGCAAGGGCTTGAGGATGCGAATAAACTTTTCTTATCTTGTCAATAGAATCTTCAAAAGATATCAACGAATGTTTCACATCTAAATAAACTTCCCCAATAACCTTCTTAGTAGTGATAGCAAGAAGATCCATAGTACTTCCTACAGTACCTTCCAAAGAGTTCTCTATAGGAACTACTGCATATTCTGCCCCTTCCTCTAAAGATTTGAATATATCTTCCACTAATAATAAAGGTTTAAACTTAGAGCCTTCTCCAAAAAATTTTACAGCAGCTTGATGAGTAAAACTACCCTCAGGTCCTAAATACAAAACCTCGATTTCTTTTTCTAAAGATCGCAAATAACTAATAATTGTCTTAAAAATACCAATTACTGCATCTTTATCTAAAGGTCCTTTATTCTCTTTAACCAGTCTATCCAAAAGTTCTTTCTCTCTCGAAGGGTCAAATGTAGGATAATTATTTTTAATCTTCCAATCTCTTATTTGAAGCACTATTTGCGCCCTTCTATTTAATATATCAAGTAACTTTTTATCCAATTCATCAATTTCTTTTCTAAGCTCTTCCAATTCCCTCACAGAGCATCTCTCCCTAAGCTTAAAATGTATTTTATAAATTCTATAGAAATATCTCTGTAAGGTCAATATTGCATTTTTTTCAAAATAAAACTATACTACTATTGGGAAATCGATAACGTAAACTTTTAAGAGAGGGGTTGATGAAGATAAGACCTAATAATCAAAAGCCTAAGTTTTATTTTCGTGAATTGAACATTCTTCTCGCTCTTATTGTATTATGTGTATTTATCACTATAATGAACCCCAAATTTATCACCCCCTTTAACCTACAAGTCGTTGCTAGACAAATAGCGATTTACGGTCTTCTTGCTATAGGAGAAACACTAATAATAATTGGGGGTGGCATAGACCTTTCCGTTGGCTCTCTTGTTGCCCTTACAGGAGTTTTAGTAGCTCTTTTTATGAAAAATGGAATAGACATGATATTAGCAATACTCATAGTTTTACTCATCTCATGTCTTATAGGACTCTGGCATGGACTTTTTGTCACAAAACTTAACGTTCCTCCCTTCATAATAACCTTAGGAACTCTTACTGCAGCAAGAGGTCTTGCTTCAGTAATCACTAAAGGGTGGCCTATTATTGGCCTTCCCGAAAAATTCTTTTTTATAGGTCAAGGCGATCTTTGGGGTATTCCTTTTCCTACTGTTATATTAATAGTTTTTGCAATAATAGCTTTCTTTATTACAAAATACACAGTGTTAGGTAGAAACCTATACGCCGTGGGTGGAAACATTGAAGCTGCGAGACTCTCTGGTATAGATGTTGATAAAATAAGAATGTTTACCTATGTTTTCGGTTCTTTCCTTGCAGGAATTACAGGAATAATTATTGCTTCAAGATTAAGCCAAGGACAAGCAGGAGTTGGAGGCGGATATGAATTAAGTGCTATAGCTGCAGCCGTAATAGGAGGCACTTCTCTTTCTGGAGGAGAGGGAACCATATTAGGTACCATAATTGGTGCAAGCATCATGTCGGTAATTTATAATGGTCTTATACTCCTTGAAATCTCCTCATATTGGCATGATGTAGTAATGGGACTTGTAATAGTCACAGCCGTCACCATAGATATTTGGAGGAAGAGAAAAAGAAAGTAAAAATAATTTAGGGGGGTGAGAAAATATTTAATCTTTCTCATTTTACCAATTTCTCAAAAAATTTTAATGGGAGGTGTTTGAAATGCGTAAGATTTTAGTTGCTATTCTAATTATTCTTTTCCCTCTTATCTTCTCTATAGGATATTCCAAAGAGATACATGTAGCAGTTATTGGAAAATCAGTACACCCTTACTGGGCAGAAGTAGAGCTTGGAGTTAAACAGGCAGCTAAAGATTTAGGGGTAAAAGCCACATTCTTCGTACCTCAGAAAGAAGATATTCCTGCTCAAATATCTCAAATGGAATCCTTTATCGCTATGGGCGTTGATGGTATTGCTATTGCTCCTTCCGACCCAACAGCTATAGCGCCAACTATTGAAAAAGCAATGGCAAAAGGTATCCCAGTGATTACTCTTGATACCGATGCTCCTCAAAGTAAAAGATTAGTCTATATTGGAACCGACAACTACTCTGCAGGTAAAATTGCTGGAATGGTCATGAATGATCTTCTTGGAATAAAAGGTGGTAAAGTAGCCATAGGTACAGGATCTCTAACCGCAATGAACTCTTTAGAAAGAATCCGTGGTTTTATGGACGGTATAGCCTCCAACAAGAGAATCGTAGTAGTGACAAAACCAGCCCTTTGCGACTTCGAGGATACAGGAAGAGCAGTTACCCTTGCAGAACAAGCCCTCTTAACATATCCTGATCTAAGAGGATTCTTTGGCGTTTATGCTTTCAATGGACCTGCCGCAGCAAAAGCAGTGAAGGCCGCAGGAAAAGTAGGACAAGTATTAATAGTATGTTTTGATACTACTGCAGAACATATGCAACTTATAAAAGAAGGAGTAATTTCTGCTACCGTTGGACAAAGACCATACATGATGGGATACAAGAGTGTTGAAGTTCTAACTAAGATGGCACAAAAAGGCGTTGATGCAACTCTTAAAGAACTCCCAGCCAATAGAATAATTGATACTGGTGTAGATGTGGTAGCAGGTGATAAATACGTAAAGAGCATCAAAAGCGTACAAGCTTTAACAGTAGAACAATATAGAAAGAAACTTCAAGAACTCGGAATACCTGTACAAGGGTGGTAATTAAAAAATAAGGGGGGAGAAGTTCTCCCCCCTATACCCTTTTAAGGAGGCTTAAAAGATGAATCAAGAGCTCCTACTAAAAATTGAGAAAATATCAAAAAGTTTCCCTGGGGTAAAAGCTTTAGATGAAGTAGATTTAGAAGTTTACAAAGGAGAAATTCTTGCCCTTGTAGGAGAAAATGGCGCTGGAAAATCTACCCTTATGAAAATTCTTACGGGAGTATATCAAAAAGACGAAGGGAAAATTATATTCAAAGGGAAAGAAATAAATCCCCAAAATCCTCATGAAGCCCAAAGTTTAGGAATATCCATCATCTATCAAGAATTCAATTTGGCTCCAAACCTTGATATCGCCACCAACATATTCTTAGGTAATGAACCTAAAAAGGGTAAGTTTATAAAGATTTTTGATTACAAAAAAGCCTATGAAGAATCCTTAAAATTATTAGCACTACTCGGCTTAGAACTACCTCCAGAAACTTTAGTAAAAGATCTTACTGTGGCTGAACAACAGATGGTAGAAATTGCAAAGGCTCTTGCTCAAAAATCAGAGCTGATTATTATGGATGAGCCAACCTCTGCTCTTGCTGGAAGAGAAGTTAAAAAACTGTTTGAAATAATGAGAAAACTAAAAAATGAAGGTATTTCAATTATATTTATCACCCATAGACTTGAGGAGGTATTTGAAATTGCGGATAGAATTGTGGTACTAAGGGATGGAAAAAGAGTTGGAGAATTACCTGCTCAAAAAGATAGATATGATGATGTAATAAGAATGATGGTAGGAAGAGAAATAAGAGTAATACCCAAACCATCTACAAAAACAGAAGAAGTTATTTTAGAAGTAAGAAATCTATCCTCTAAAAAGGTCAAAAATATATCTTTTGAACTTAGAAAGGGTGAGGTGTTAGGAATTGCAGGGCTTGTTGGAGCAGGAAGAACAGAAATTATAAGAGCAATATTTGGAGCTGATCCTATAATCTCTGGGGAAATATATCTAGAAGGTAAAAAAATAGAGATAAAATCTCCTAAAGATGCCGTGAGATATAAAATAGGCTTGGTGCCAGAAGATAGGAAGCTTCAAGGACTTATTCTTGATATGATGGTTTATGAGAACATTTCATTACCCTCCCTAAGGTATTTATTCCCTAATGGAATTATAAAGAGAAAGATAGAATATGATCTTGCAGAACATTTCGTCCAAAAATTACAAATAAAAACTCCAAGTATTTTTCAAAAAGTTGTAAATCTTTCTGGAGGGAACCAACAAAAAGTTGTACTTTCAAAATGGCTTGCTCTAAAGCCTAAAATCCTAATACTTGATGAACCCACTCGCGGAATAGATGTAGGAGCAAAAGCAGAAATACATAAATTAATTGGAGAGATGGCCAAAGAAGGTATTGGAATTATTCTTATCTCTTCAGAGCTTCCAGAAATTCTTGCCCTCTCCGATAGAATTCTTGTGGTTTCAAAAGGGAGGATTACTGCAGAGATAAGTAAAGAAGAAGCTACCCAGGAAAAGATAATGCAATACGCCATAATATAATATATACTATTACCAAAACAAAAGGGAGGATTCTCGTATGTCAAACTATATTGTTTTTATAACAGGTGCTTCAAAAGGTTTAGGTTTTTCTCTTACAGAACTTTATCTTGATAAAGGCCACAAAGTGATAGCAACTTACCGAAAAAATCTTGAAAAATTAGAAGAAATCAAGAATCATCCAAACCTAATTCTGCATCCTATGGATGTCTCCGATGAAGAATCCGTTAGAAATACTTATGAATATTTGAAAAACAAGATTAACTACATTGATATACTTATAAATAATGCAGCAGTTTACCTAGAAGATAAAAGTAAAACTATAGAAAACATAGACATAGAAAAAGCTATAGTAACCATGAATGTAAACTCTATTGGACCTTTAAGGGTGCTAAAGTATTTTTATTCCCTTGTCGAAAAGGGAAATAAAAAACTAATAATAAATATATCATCAGAAGCTGGAAGTATCTCTAATTGTTGGAGAGATAGAGAATATGCCTATTGCATGTCAAAATCAGCCCTAAATATGCTCTCTGCTATTTTACAAAACTACAGTATTCCTAAAGGCATAAAAGTTTTATCTATCCATCCTGGATGGATGAGAACTGATATGGGAGGACCAGATGCAGATATTGACCCTAAAGAGGCAGCAGAAGGTATATACAATCTCTCTGTGAAAGATTGGGATCCTAAGGACAAAAATATTTATATGGATTACAAAGGGAACCTAATGACTTGGTAATAAGGGGGCGTTAAGCCCCCCATTTTTATTGGAGTATCTCAAAGGTACTTAAGCTCTCCTCAAAAAGAGGCAGATATTTCTCAAAAGTATCTTCCAAAGAAGTAAACGTAAAGATATAAAATTTCCCTCCTTGAAGAACATAGACCTGTTTTTGTTCTAAAGTCAAATCTTCACTCAAATTAATAGTGTATACAATTTCATATCCCTTGTAGTTTGATACTTCCCTTTCTCCTTCCGAAACAAATTCCAAAGAACCATAATATTCTCCTGCAGCCTTTAACTCTTCCTTTATCTCTCTTAAAAGATCTTCGTTAATCTCCGTAACCTCCGAAGGAACAGCTACTATGTTTAAATTGAAATTTGGCATAAAACCTTCATCTGCAGGGCCAACAAAAATTACAGCCAAGTTATAAGGCTTTCCATCCTTTACCTCCCACCCTTCAGGAGGCACAATAGAAAAACCTAAATCCTTATCCACATATTTCTCAGTCTCAGCTAAAATAATATTGAAAGAAAGTCCTAAAACTAATAGAGAAAAAATCAAAAACCTTAATAATTTTCTCATTTAAACCTCCTATACAACCTAAAACTTTACAATCTCCCAGAAAGCCTTCTTAGGATTGTGATTCTTATCAAAGAGTAATGGATAATCTTCTCTTCCTCTAACAGGCCAGAAATAGAGCCAAGTATAGTCATCTGCTACACCCCAGAAAGTAACACCAGTAACTATTCCTTTGTATTTTCTTAAGATTTCAAAAGCCTCCTTATAAAGCTGAGCTTGTCTTTCAAGCCTATCTTCAGGCGGAACCTTAAAATTATTATTTTCATTTCTATCGTAGTAAATAGAAATATCAAACTCTGTAACTTGTACTTCAACTCCAAGCTCTGCAAATCTCTTTATGGAATCCTCAAGCATCTTTGGAGTTGGCCATGCTAATGTCCAATGTCCCTGTATTCCAATACCATGAATAGGAACTCCTTTATCCTTGAGCTTCTTAACTAATTTATAAGCCTTTTCTCTCTTTATAGGATCTTCTAAATTGTAATCGTTATAAAATAATTTAGCATCAGGATCTACCTCATGAGCCCAAATAAATGCCTTTTCAATAACTTCTTCACCACAAATATCATACCAAGGAGCTCTTCTCAAAAATTCATTAGGATTATCCGATAAGGCCTCGTTAACCACATCCCAAGCATAAACTTTACCTTTATAATGTCCTACTACCTCTTTAATGTGTTCCTTTAATCTTGCAAGAATTTCATCCTTTGTACCTGCATAAACCCATCCTGGAGTCTGATTATGCCAAACCAAAGTATGCCCTCTTACCTTCATACCATTCTTCATTGCAAAATCTACGATCTCATCGGCAGGTCCAAAATCATAAACATATGGTTTAGGATGAATAACTTCCCATTTCATTTGATTTTCAGGAGTTAAACTATTAAAATGCTTCTTCAAAAGATTCTCATAATGATAAATATTTAAGTGACTAACTGCCGCTCCAATAGTAAAGTAATCTTTATAAACTTCTTTCAGTGATGGAATCTCCATACCTTTAGCCTCCTCCTTTAAAAATCCTAATGAGAAAGTGAGCAAAATTAGAAGAAGCACAAGGATAGAAAACCTTTGCTTAATCATTTTACCATCATCCCCTTTCCATTAAAATTTTACTTACTTTAACCCCTAATTTTGTAATAATTTTACCACGTTTTCTTCACCTATTAAATGACCTGCACCTATTACCACAAATATAGATTTGTAATCTTTCATTAGGCTCTTTATTCTTTCCGCAAATCTAAAATTCCTTTTAATATAGACATATTGGTAAAATACATCATAACCTTCTTTCTTCAAATCACCCAACAACAATTCCTCAAGCTTCTCCTTATCCCCATTTTTATAGGCATTAAGTAGCTCCGAATAATACTCTTCGATTTTTTTATCTTTCAAATCCTTCAATTCTTCCAAGTTAGATTTTAAAATTTTTAACTGATCTTCCTCTGGTATCTCTGAAAATGCATCAAGTTGCTCTTCTACAGTTTCCAAGGCCACGATCTTTTTATCTGATTCCTCTGCCTTGTTTATAAAATAGAAATCAATTCCATATTTTACATCCAAGGTATTATAAGCCAAAGAAGAGCTGATCTGAAAAAGTAACACCCAGGGCTTATAAAACTTTATTTTCTCAAAATTCTCCTCTCCTAAAACTTCTTTTAAATCTTTTACCAATTCTGGATCTGCATGATTTTCAATGCTATCTCCCTTTTTATATAAGCCTTTTTTAAGTATGTAAGCTTGTGCTTTGAACACATTTTTAGGATCAGTTATATCAAGTTCAACTGCTAAAACTTCAGATTTCTCAAAAGCCTTTTCAATTATAGGATCAAGAGGATATAGATCTGGGGTCCCCAAATGTATAGACCCCAAAGTATAAACCCTTGAATCATCAGAACTTATCTCATAAAAAACCCCCTTAGTTTGACAGAAGATGAAGTTGAGAAGCAAAATAAAAATTAGTAAATAAAAAACAATCTTTTTAAGATATCTCATTTACCCTTCCCCCTAAATTTTTATTTCCCCTAATTAATTCTTTTGAGATACCCTTAAATCCACAATCATATATGGAATAGAAATATTATTTTCCTCAAAAATCTTTTTAATCCTCGCACTCAAAGCATTTATAGCATTAAAATAATTTTCCCTATCTACCCAAAAGTATACGGTATAAGTTATTCCAGAACTTCCATACTCCTTAAAAACAACTATATTACTCACACTCTCATCTTTTACTACAAGATCTTCCTCCTCCAATGCTCTTCTTAATAAACTTATAACCTTTTCAAGATCCGAAGAGTAATCCACACTTACATCAAAGCTCACTCTTCTGTAAGGACCTGGCCAAAACTTTGTTACAGTTCCAGACCATACCTTTCTATTGGGTATCAAAACCATTTTCCCATCAAAAGTTTTTATCCTAGTATGGTTCATCTCTACCATATCTACTACTCCGCTAATCCCATCTATATCTAAAGCCTCTCCCTCAAAAACCTTTCTTGTAACAAGCACTAAGACTCCAGAAAGAAAATTTGTGAGTGGCTCTTGGAAAGCAAGACCTAAAACCACACCAGAAATTCCAAGACCTGTAAGATATGGCATTAGATTAATATTCCATATGGACATTATAATAGCAATACCAAAACCATAAATTAGGAACCCAATAATCATAGATATGGTTTTAGGAGCCTTTATCTCCTTACCTACATGAGACACAGTTCTATTAATAGCTCTCATTATTAAGTTATGAGAAAGAAAACATAGAAAAATCACCAGAAGACTCCAGAACAGATTAATATAAAGCATAGAAAAATAACCTCCTAAACTCATGATTAAAAAGTAAAAAATTATATTACAATTTTATCATAAAGGGGTTTTTAATGTTTAAAGAGGGTCAAACAAAAAAGGGGAGAGAAGATTCTCTCCCCAAAATCTTACACTGAAAACTCTTTATAAGAACTTTTTGGAGCACCACATACAGGGCATTTCTCAGGTGGTTCACCCTCTATCGTATGTCCACAAACAGGACATATATAAATCTTATTTGCTGGATAATCTTCATTTTTACTTACAAGCTCCTTAGCCTTCTTATACATCTCTGCGTGAATCTTTTCTGCTTCCCAAGCAAATCTTGTACTTCTCTCTGCTCCCTTTTCATTCTGAAATACTGCTGTGTTGTTATATACTGGATACATCTCTTCAATCTCATAAGTTTCGCCATCTATACATTGTTGAACATTATCTATCATCTCTTGTTTTAAAAGCCCTAATTCTCTAAAATGATTCCTAGCATGTACAAACTCTGCATAAGCAATAGCCCTAAATAAATTGGCAAGTTTAACTAACCCCTTTCTCTCTGCCTCATCAGCGAAGATTAGATATTTCATATGAGCCATACTTTCCCCTGCAAAAGCGTTGTGAAGAAACTCTTCGGTCATTTTCCTCATAGATCCACCCCCTTACTTATTTTTAAAAATTATAACACTTAAGTTTTTTATATGCAATCAAAAATTATTCTTAATATAATTTTAATACAAAAATCTACATTAAAATGGTATAATTTATATTGTGAAAAATTTAACAAAAGGAGGTGCTAAAAATGAGGAAGGCTTTAATATTAGCCATAACCTTGTTTCTTCTAACCTTTGCCTTTGCTCAAACTTCAAAGCCTAAAATTGATGGAAAACTTTCCCCAAATGAATATCCGTATTATGCCTCTTTTTCCAACGGAGATTTTCAGATATATTGGAAAATAGAAGGCGATGAAGTCTACATACTCATGATAGGCAAAACAAAGGGTTATGTAGCTTTAGGAATTAATCCTACAGTAAAAGCAGGAGATGCAGACTACATCATAGGATATGTAACCGATAAAGGAGCACAAGTTTTAGACTATTATGCCCCTGAAAAACATATGGGACATACTCTTGACGAAAAACTTGGTGGAAAAAACGATATTCTTGAGCTTGCAGGTACAGAAGATAAAGAATACACCTATATTGAGTTTAGAAGAAAATTAGATACAAAAGATAAGTATGATAAGGTATTTCCTAAAACAGGAACGCTAAAAATAGTTTGGGCTTTAGGAAATTCCGATGATCCCAACTCCATGCATGTAAAGAGAGGATACGGTGAACTAAAGATAAATTAAAAGATTAGAGGGGAGAAACTACTCTCTCCCCTCTCTTCCGTTTACTTGAAACCCTTTATCCCAAAGCTCCTTATACTTTCCACCCTTTTCTAATAATTCTGAATGATTTCCTTCTTCTACTATTTTTCCTCCATCTATGACTATGATTCTATCAACGTCTTTTACAGTAGATAGCCTGTGGGCAATAATTAATGCAGTTTTATCCTTTATCAAATTATTTAGTGCTTGAATTACTAAGTTTTCTGATTCAGAATCAAGAGAAGAAGTAGCCTCATCAAGAAGTAAAATAGGAGAATTCTTCAATATAGCCCGAGCAATACTTAACCTTTGTCTCTGGCCTCCCGAAAGAAATACTCCTCTTTCTCCCACCTTTGTACTTAAACCGTCAGGAAGTTTAATTACAAAATCATAAGAATTAGACCTTTTTAGAGCCTCAGTTATTTCTCCATCCTTTGCCCTTAAATTACCATACCTTATGTTCTCATAAACCGACGTGTTGAAAAGATAAACATCCTGAGGCATATAACTTATTAAATTTCTTAACTCTTCTAAAGTATATGATCTTATTTCTTTTCCCAAAACATAGATATTTCCATCATAATGAGGATAAAATCCCAATAATAATTTAAAAATAGTACTTTTTCCTCCGCCACTAGGACCAACAATTGCAATTTTCTCTCCTTCTTTCACCTCAAAGGAGATGCCTTTAAGAACCTCCTGAGTACTATCGTAGGAAAAAGAAACATTTTCAAACCTAATCACCCAATTATTCTTATTTATAATGTGAATATTCTTTTCATATTTTTTTCTTTCATTCTCTTCTTTAGATTTATCTAAAATCTCAAATATTCTCTCCGCTCCTGCAAGAGATATTTGTAAATTTGTCAAGAAGTTACCCAAAGAGCCAAAAAAATATACTACAGGTCCCATCAACTGAACAGCAGCCACCATATTTCCAAAAGTGATTTTATCCCTTATCATAAGATAACCTCCAAGAGCCAACATACCAAAGAATATAAAATATCCTACGGTGTAATTAAAAGAAGCCAGAATAGAGCTATAATTTACCCTTCTTAGAGCAAGTCTATAAAGGAGAGAGTTTATCTCCACATATTTCTTAAATATCATATCTGCGATATCAAAAGCACGTATTATGTAAGCTCCTCCAACAATATCTGACAATTTTTGAGTAACCTTAGAAAAAGCTTCCTGTATTTTATTACTTATCTCTCTTAGCCTTTTCATAAAAATAGCATTTACCAAAATATTCACAGAAGTTACTAAAACCACATAGAAGAATATGATTTTGTTGATAAGAAAGATTGCTACACTACATCCTATAGCACTTACAATGGACATCAATAAAACCATTAATTGCCAGGAATAAACTCCTTCTGCTGTATTTACATCAAAATTTATCCGAGACAAAAAATCTCCTGTATGATTTTTTTCAAACTCATACATAGGAAGATCTATTATGTGCTCAAAAAGTCTTCTTCTTATTATAATTGTGGTTTTTCTAACAGCATACTGATACAAGTAAGCAAAAATAGGTATTATTAAAAGAAACAAACCAAATCTTGTAAGCAAGTACCATACTCCCTCGGCAAGCTTATTTGTACTCTTCTCTATCATTCCATCGGAGATTAATTTTAAACTTATTGCTGCAAAATAATTTAATAGAAATACTTGAGAGGATAAGAATAACAAAGAAACTAAGTACATAATCCCTAAAAATATACTTCCCCCATCTTTCCACATAAAAGAAAAAAGTCTTATGAGCCTATTATTATTCATAGACTATACCCCCAACTCAACCTCTCCCAATTGTTTTGAATACAATTTATAATAAACTCCCTTTTTCTTTAACAAATACTCATGAGTTCCATCTTCTACAATTTTGCCATCCTCTATAACCAAAATCCTATCAACAAACTTTATAGAAGAATATCTATGCGCTATAACAATTAGGGTTTTGTCTTTTAACTTTTCAAAAAGAGTCTCTTGTATCTGAGCTTCTGTATTCGAATCAAGAGCAGAGGTAGCCTCATCCATAATAAAGATATCCGCTTCTTTTAATAGAAATCTCGCAAGGGCTATTCTCTGCCTCTCTCCTCCAGAAATCTTAAGAGCTCTTTCCCCTATCTCTTTATCAAAACCTCCAAGGTCAGAAATTATAAAATCATAAGCAAGAACCTTCTTTGAAACCTCCTCAATTTTTTTATTGTCCACATTGTAGTTTCCATACCTTATATTCTCCTCTACAGACTCAGGAAACAGATAAACATCCTGATTTGCCACAGATATCCTACCTCTAAGAGAAGAAAGATTCCATTCATTAAGATCTATTCCCAACACCTTTATATGGCCTTTTGTAGGTTTATAAAGTCCAAGAATAAGCTTTACTATAGTAGATTTACCTCCACCACTTTCACCTACTATAGCCACCTTCTCCTCTTTCTTAATCTTAAAAGACACATCTTTAAGAATGTAATCAGCCCCATCATAAGAAAAACTCACATTCTCAAACTCCACAACATAAGGACAATCTGGATCGTATTCATTGATAATTCCACTTCTCTCCTCTTCTGCCGACAATATTTCCCAAATTCTCTCTAAAGCTGCCTTAGCTTTTCGGTAGGAGTTTATAATGTTAGGAAGTACATTCATGGGTGCTATAAAAATATTGATTAATCCTATAAAAGATATTATTCCGCCAACACTTATCTCACCACTTATCACTAACCTTCCTCCAAATAGAAACATCATTATAAAGGGACTTAAAGAAATAATCTCTTTCATAGGATCAAGAATCACTTCAAAGCTTGCAGATCTTAATCCCTCTTTGAATGCTCTTTTAATCTTTTCATCAAATAAACTCACCATTTCAGACTTGAGATTAAAAGCTTTTATTACTGTTATCCCTGATAATGTATCTTGAACTAAAGTGTTCACATTTCCATACTCATCTTGCTGTTTTTTTGTATACTTTTCCACGGGTTTTGAGATAATGATTGAAAGATAAATACATATAGGGATTATGACAAAAGTAAAGAGAGTCAACTTCCAGCTTATCTGGAAGGCAAGAATTACCCCAAAAATAAACACAAAAGGCTGGTAAAAAATATCTCCTAAAGAAGAGTTAAGAAAATTTTGTATCAAAGATAGATCATTAGAAAGATTTGATATAAAATCTCCGGTAGCCCTCTTTTCGATAAATTCTAAATTAACTTTTGTCAACTTTTTACCAATATCTAACCTTAACTCATTCATATATTTTTCGGCAAATTTTCCTAAGTTAAAGGCCTTAACATACTCTAAAAAAATTCTTACAATAGAGATTAAAAGTACTGTAAGAAAAACCCTCTTAAAGCCCTCCAGATTCTTTGCTAGAACAAAATCTATCAGGTATCTCTCCATATTTCTAAAATAAATATTAATAAATGCCACCATAAGAGATAAAAGAATTATAGACAATAACAAAGACAGATTTTTCCTTAAAATAGAATAAATAAATCCCTTTCTCATCCGTCACACCTCTAAAATTTTTAATTTTTACTTGTAATATTTTAAAATTTAAACTCAATTTTTGTCAATATAAGAGTTAAAAATTTAAATCACAGTTTCAAAAATAGCAAAAAAATTGATGCAATTAAAAATTAACCACTGTAACACGAGAAACAATATTTACTATTTGTAAAATTACCTTCTTCTAACCTTTATATCAAAGGCTTCACCTGGATTGTCTACAAGTAATCTATTAATAATATCCTCTCCAATATTTCTCTCTACAAGTTTAGGAATGAGCTTGTAAGATATATCAGTATAAGGCCTTATATTTTGAGATTCTTTAGGCTTTCCTACTGTAAACCAACCAGCATCATGAGAAATTAAAATCCTATCTATAAATCCTTCTTTTATAACTCGCTCTATTAGATTTAAATGATATTCTATTGGCCTTCCTCCTACGGAATCATATTCAAGAAAAGCCCCTCTATCTAATAACTCAAGGTGAACATCAAAATCCTCAATAGCATCTGCATGGACAATAATAAGAGCAGAAAGATCTACTTTTTCTTCTTCAAAAATCTTTGCAACTTCAAGAGCGCATTGCTTTTCTCCAGTATGGCACGCCACTGTAAGTCCAGTCTCAAGATGAGCAAAGGCAGAAGCTCTTATTAATTTTTCATCTATATCATTTAAAGGACCAGGATTTACAGCAGTTTTAATAAAACCAGGTTTAATTCCATCTTCAATACTATTTTTCCATTCATTAATCCACATCTCTGCGAAATCTTCCGGAGAAAGTTGCCGGTACTTTTTGGGAACATGCTTATCCTCTCCTGCCCCATAAAAACCTGTATTTGTTATAATATTCAAACCGGTTTTTTCTGATAATATTCTTAAAATCTTTACATCTCTTCCCACATATTTAGGAGTGCACTCAAAAAAGCTGTTATAACCCAATTCTTTGATTTCTACTAAATAGGGTAGCATAACTTCCACAATATCGTTTCTTAAATTGTCATCAATAACTATCTGTTCTTCAGCAGAGGAAAAATCCACCAGAATATGCTCGTGTACCAAACTTTTCCCTATTTCTTTTCTATCTACTGCCCCTCTTACAGTCATAATCATAATAGATCACCTCATTTCTTTTTTTAAAATATTCTCTCACAAAAAAAGATATAATATAAGATATGAGGAAGTTTAACAAACCCAAAATAATATATAGCACTTGTCTTACCTCAGAACCTGTGAGGTATGATGGAGGCATAATAAGAGATGCCTTTGCCTTAAAGCTAAAAGAATTTTGCGAAGTGATAACTGTATGTCCTGAGATCTCTATAGGCCTTGGAGTCCCAAGAGATAAAATAATATTATATGTTGAAGAAAATAGAATAAAGGTTTATCAGCCCAAAACAGGCTTAGACCTTACCAATAAGATGTTGGATTTTTCTGAAGATTTCTTAGGTAAACTTCCAGAGGTAGATGGCTTTCTGTTAAAAAGCAAATCACCTTCTTGCGGTTTATCAAATACTATGATCTATAAAGATAAAGAAGGAAAAATCTTTCATTCTAAGGGAATAGGTCTTTTTGCTCATAAAGTTTTAGAAAAATTCCCCAATATTCCTGCAGAAGATGAGGGAAGACTTAGAAATCCAGAAATTCGAGAAAGATTCTTGACGAGAATATTTGTATTGGCAGATTTGAGAATTCTAAAAGAAAGACCCCCAAAAATAAGAGACCTAATAGAATTTCACCAGAATAATAAATATCTTCTTATGGCTTATTCCCAAAAACACCTAAAGGAGCTAGGAAACCTATTGGCAAATCAAACTAAATACTCTTTTGAGGAATTAATAGAGAAATATACCATTTTCTTCAGAGAGGCCCTTTCTGTGATTCCTAAAAGAGGAAACCATACAAATGTTATCTTCCACATATATGGATACTTTTCAAAAAAATTAAAAGAAGGAGAAAAAAACCATTTTTTATATCTTCTCAATCTATACAGAAAGGCAAAAATCAATTTAAGACCAATTATTGAAATTTTAAAAAGTTGGGCATATAGATTTGATGATCAGTACCTTTTAAATCAAACCTACCTAAATCCATATCCTGATGAACTTACACATATTGAATAAACCTCGATCTTTATGATATAATTTCTAAAACTAAAAATTGAATATAGGTTTCCAGGGGAGCTGAGGGGATAAGCTCGGCTGAGAGGAGACCTAAAATCCCGGTCTCGACCCTTTGAACCTGACCCGGGTAATGCCGGCGGAGGGAGAGAACATAAGGAAAATAAAGGACCGCTCGGTATAAACCGGGCGGTCCTTTATGTTTAATTAGGAGGGAAGAACATGCTTGTAAACGATAGAGAAATAAAATTTAAAGGCAATCTAAAAGACCTACTTCTTTTTCTAAATTATCCCACAGAGAAAATCGTAGTATTGGTAAACGGAGAGATTGTAAAAAAGGAAAACTGGGAAAACATGAAGTTAAAAGATGAAGATTATATAGAAATTGTCTCCCTTGTAGGAGGAGGTTAAATAACATGAGCTTGATTATTGCGAACACCGTTGTAAATAATCGTTTATTTGTAGGCACAGGAAAATTACCTGATTATAGTATCATCCCTAAAATGCATGAGGAACTCAAAATAGAAGTGTTTGCTGTAGCAGTAAGAAGAATAAATCCTGAAAGTGGTAAGGGATATTCTATTTTAGATTTCCTCCCCAAAACTGCCAAAATAATGGTAAATACTTCTGGAGCAAGAAATCACAAAGAAGCTGTAAAAATTGCGGAAATAGGGAGAGAACTGACAGGTTCTGACTGGGTAAAGATAGAGATATCAGGGGAACTAAAATATCTATTACCTGATAATGAAGAGACTATAAAAGCAGCAGATATACTTGTTAAGGAAGGATTTAAAGTATTTCCTTACATATCACCAGACCTGGTGGTGGCAAAAAAATTAGAGGAAATAGGGGTTTCTGCAGTAATGCCTTTAGGTTCTCCTATAGGAAGCAATAAAGGCATAGACTGTGAAACCTTGTTAAAAGCAATTATAGATGAAATATCTCTACCTGTAATAATTGATGCAGGTATAGGAAAACCCTCTCATGCCTCAAAAGCTATGGAATTAGGAGCTGATGCAGTACTCATAAATACTGCTATAGCCACATCAAATGATCCCTTTAAAATGGCACAAGCTTTTGATTTAGCGGTAAAAGCAGGAAGATTAGCTTACGAAATTGGCCTTCCTCAAGAAAAAGAATATGCTGATGCTTCATCTCCATTAGTAGATTTTATAAAAGGAATTAGGTGAGATTATGTTAGAAATCTTAAAAGAAGCAGATGAAATTTTGAAAAATCTTAATAATCTAGAACATAAAGGGGTTAATATAAAGAAAATCTTAGAGAAAGCTAAAATATCAAGGGAAGAACTAATCATTCTTCTCACGGACAATTCTGACGAAAACCTTATACTCATGGCTAAAAAAGCTAAGCAACTTACTGAGAGATACTTTGGAAAGACTATAACTCTTTTTACTCCTCTTTATCTTTCCAATTACTGCTTTTCTCCTTGTGATTATTGTGGTTTCTCAGCTAAAAATAAAATTTTTAGAAAGAAGCTTGATCAACAAGAAATAGTAAAAGAATATGAGGCAATCAAAGAAATGAATATTGATAGTATTTTACTTCTTACGGGATGCGATAAAATAAATACACCTTTCGAGTACATACTTGATGCAGTAAAGCTTGCAAAAAATTATTTTTCTGAAATTTCCATAGAGGTTTACCCTATGGAAGAAGAGGAATATGAGATATTAGTAAAAGAAGGACTAACAGGAGTAGTACAGTATCAAGAAACATACAATCAGGAAACTTATAAAAAACTTCATCCTATAGGTCCAAAAAGTGATTATGAATATAGACTGTATACTCAAGAAAGAGCTCTAAAGGCGGGAGTTTATGAGGTAACTGTAGGAGTACTATTAGGACTCCATGATCCTGTGGAAGATGTATTTAAAACAATCCTTCACGCAGAGTACCTCTCTAAAAAATATCCTAAGGCAGAAATTAACATATCCTTCCCAAGATTTAGAGATCCCCAAACAGGCTTCAAACCTAAATATGAGGTAAACGAAAAATCTCTCTTAAGATTTATCCTCTGTGCAAGAATATATTTACCTCACGTAGGAATAACTATATCCACAAGAGAAAGCAGTATGTTTAGAGATAGTATTATAGGCTATGGCGTTACTAAAATGTCTGCAGGATCAAGAACCACTGTAGGAGGATATTCCAAGATTGAAAATACCAACGCTCAGTTTGAGACTGATGATAAAAGAAGTGTAAACGAAATTGTTAAAGCAATAAAAAATAAAGGATATAGACCAGAATTTACAAATTGGATAAGAGGAGGTCTTTATTAATGAACTTTTTTGAAGAAATGTTATTAAGCTATTTTACCAAAGAACAACTTGATAAGATACAAAAAACCCGCATAGTAATAATGGGCTGTGGTGGGCTTGGCTCAAATGGAGCCATCACATTAACCAGAACAGGATTTAAAAATTTCATACTCATAGATCATGATAAGGTAGAGATTTCAAACCTAAATCGTCAAGCTTATTTTTTTAATCAAATAGGAATGCCTAAGGCAAAAGCCTTGAAGGAAAACATATTAAAAATAAACCCTGATTGTTACATTGAAGAGTATGTAGAAAGAATAACCTCTGAAAACATAGAGAGCTTTATGCATAAAGGAGATATCATCATGGAAGCAGTAGACTCCGCTCAGACAAAAGCCCTCATTTTAAACACTGCTATAAAACTTAATAAAAAAGTAGTTTCTGCCTCAGGAGTGTGTGGCTATGGAAATTCTGAAAAGATAAAAATAAGAAGAATTAATAATAATGTGTCTATTATTGGAGACTTTGAAAGTGACAACTCGGTTTTTAAACCATATGCCCCTAAAGTAATTGCCATATCAAGTCTTCAGTGTGATGAAATATTGAGGATGGTGCTTTATGAATAAAGGAGAAAAACTAAGCTTATTTAAAGATTATAATTTGTACTGTTTAACTTGTGAAGATTACTCCTTAGGTAGAAGAAATATCGATGTGGTAAGAGAAATTCTTAATGCAGGTGTTAGGATAATTCAATACCGAGAAAAGAAAAAAACTATGAGAGAAAAATACCAAGAAGCAAAGAAAATAAGAGAATTAACAGCTCAATACAATGCCCTGCTCATAATAAACGACCATCTGGACCTTGCTAAAATCGTCGAAGCCGATGGAGTACACATTGGTCAAGAAGACTATCCCATAGAAGTTGCTAAAGAGTATTTAGGTGATGAATTTATTATAGGTCTTACCACTCATACAAAGACACAAGTTATAGAAGCATTTCAAAAAGGAGCCGACTACATTGGTCTTGGTCCTATCTTCCCAAGCTATACAAAGGAAAAACCCCATCCTCCCATAGGCTTAGAGATAATTGAGTGGGCTGTAAACCACGTCCATATTCCCATAGTAGCCATTGGAGGCATAAAAGAATCTAACATTTACGAAGTCCTAAAACATGGAGCAAAGTGTATTGCAATGGTAACCGAAATAGTTTCTTCTCAGGATATTTATGAGAAAACAAAGAATATTATTCGTATATTGGAGGGATATAAAAATGGAAAAAACCTTGCTTGAAAAAGCCAAAAACAAAGAAATATCCATAGAAATAAAATCTGCCTTTGAAAATGAAGAAATTCCATCCCTTGAGATCTTGTTACAAAATATATCCGAAGGAAAAACAGTTATTCCAGCAAATAAAAAAAGAAAAAGAGAAAAATATTATGCCATTGGAAAAGGTTGTACCGTAAAGATTAACGCAAATATTGGAGTAACAGCAAATTATTCTAGTTTTGATAAAGAGCTAAAGAAGGCCGAACTTTGTGAAAAATATAATGTGGAATCAGTTATGGACCTTTCCTGTGGCGCCTTTGCCCAAAGATTCAGAGAAAAACTTATAAGAGAATTTTCTTTCATAGTAGGAAGTGTACCAGTGTATGATCTTTCTGGCAGATTTAAAGATTTTACAAAAGCAAAACCTAAAGACTTTTTAGAAGTCCTTGAGGAACATGTAGAAACAGGAGTTGATTTTGTCACCATACATGCAGGAATAAACAGAGAACTCGTTGAAAAGATAAGCACTAAAAACCGTATACTCAACATCGTATCTCGCGGTGGATCTATGATCTACAAATGGATGAAAGAAAATAAAGCTGAAAATCCATATTTTGAATACTTTGATGACGTGCTTAAGATATTAAAAAAATATGATGTAACCATAAGTATAGGAGACGCTTTTAGACCAGGATGCGTAGAGGATGCAGGAGAAGAACTACAAATAAGAGAAACCTACATAGTAAGCCAACTTGCAGAAAAAGCAAGAGAATATGGCATACAAGTAATTATAGAAGGACCTGGTCATGTAAGAGCCAACGAAATATACTGGACTGTTAAAATGATTAAGAAAATATGTAAGGATGCTCCCCTCTATGTTTTAGGACCTCTTACCACAGATATAGCAGCAGGATATGATCATATATCCGGAAGCATGGGAGCATTGATTGCATCTCTTGCTGGAGCTGACTTTCTATGTTACGTTACTCCAGCAGAACATTTGAGATTGCCTGATCTGGAAGATGTAAAAGAAGGAATTATTGCCTTCAAGATTGCAGCCCATAGTGCAAATATAGCAAGAGGCTTTAAAAAAGCCTTAGAAAGAGATATAGAGATTTCTATAGCAAGAAGAGATTTAAATTGGGAAAAGATCATAAATCTATCTATAGATCCTGAAAAAGCTAAAAGGTACAGAGGAGAGCTTAACAACATTTGTACCATGTGTGGTGAACTTTGTGCCATCAAAAACAGTAACTAAGATATTAGTCATAGCTGGATTTGATCCATCAGGCGGTGCAGGAATACTATTAGACACAAAGATAATCCATTATCTTGGAGGTTATGCCTTTTGTATTCCTACCTGTCTTACTGTTCAAAACACTCAAAAAGTTTACAAAACCTATGAGATAAACCCAAAATATTTTTTAAAAACCTTTGAAGCCCTAATAAAGGACGTTGATTACTTTGATGGTGTAAAAATAGGCGCACTATATTCAAAAAAGATAATTGATTTAATAATAAATTTAATAATAACATACGAACTCAAAAATATAATCCTTGATCCAGTTATTAATCCCACAAAAGGTAAACCGCTTCTGAAAAAGGATGCCTTTTCTTCCTTACTTCAACTTATATCCCTTTGCAGTGTTATAACCCCTAATATACCAGAGGCAGAATTTTTAAGTGGAATAAAAATAAAGTCCCTTGATGATATGGAGTTTTCCTTACTAAAAATTAGAGATAAATTTAATATCAAAAATATTATCCTAAAAGGTGGACACTTAGCCATAGGAAACGAAGTATATGATTTGCTATATACCGAAGACAAGATTATATCCTTTAAAAAGGAATATTTGAAAAATAAGCACATTCATGGAACAGGATGCCTTTTTTCATCAATTCTTACCTTTTTTCTTGCCCAAAATCTAAGTATAGAGAAGGCATTTTATGAAACAGAAAACAATTTTAACAAATTTATTAAAAGGGCTATAAAAATCTCAAAAGGACAATACGTGATAAATTTATAAGAAAGAACTAAAATGCAAAGAAAATGTTTATACAATAGTTTTTATCTGAAACTATTTACATTTATGAACTCCTTGTGTTATAATTTATCCGTAAATTTTCTTAAGGGGGAGGTTTAGAATTTATGAGAAAAAATTTGTTAATCTCACTATTAATCATTTCTTTTCTCTTTTTGATCTTATCCAGCACTGCTTGTGCTCCCTCCAAACCACCAACTCCACCACAGCCCGAGCAAGACACAGCAATATATAACTTTGAAGATGAAACTCAAGGGTGGCAACAAGCAAGTGGAGATGATGGTTCAGCAGTAATAAATGTATCACAGGATACCTCAAAAGCATATAAAGGGAGTGGTAGTTTAAAGGTAGATGTAAAACTAATTAAAGGAACACAAGAAAAAGCAGGCGTGGAAGTATATTTTGCTAATCCTGTAGATATGACAGGAAAAACATTAACAATTCATATGTATATTGACCCTGCCATAAAAGGAACAAACAATGGTATACAAATCTTTGCAAAAGATGATGACTGGTCCTATGGAGCAGGTCCATGGATCTCAGTAACAGATGACAAAGTAGGTAAATGGATAGAAGTGTCTCTAAACTTTGACAATCCTGGATGGAGCTGGTCAGGTGGCGGAAGTGATAATAACTTAGACATAACTAAAATAAAAGCAATTGGAGTTAAAATTCAAATGGGTGGACAAACTCCAGCAGGCGAAACTTTAGAGGGCTCATACTGGCTTGATTCAATTAATTACTAAATCAGCTAAGATTGAGCGAGGAGCTTAACAATTTTAGGTATAAGCTCCTCGCTCTTACCAGTTTAATCTCACTACTTCCTCTTTTATTCCCTTATCGGTAACTTCCATCAAAACAAAATGAGGTTTTCCTTCATCTAGATCTGACGAAACATAAGGGCGTGCTCCCCCAATACCAGAAATAATATATACTACCCCATTAATTTCTTTTCTGTAGTACATATGAATATGTCCAGAAAAAACATAATTTACTTTATACTCTTCAAATAACTTCATTAGCATCTTTGATTCCACAGGATCAGCTTTATGAAGCAGAAAAAATAAACCTGGAGATATAACTGGTTGATGCATAAAGACGAATTTATACTTCTTATCGTTCTCTTTAAGTACATTAGTTAACCATTCAAGTTGAGTTTTTCCAAGAATTCCCGAAGAATTATTTAAAATTATAAATCTTGCGTTTTCATAATCAAAATAATAATACAAAGGCCTACCAGTAAATTTTTGAAATTTTTCTCCCCTTGGATCCTTATAAAGATCATGATTTCCAGGAACAATGTAAAAGGGTATATTAACATTTCTTAAAAGTTCGCCTATATATTTATATTCTTTCTCAGTACCCTCTACTAATATGTCTCCAAGCTGGATAATAAAATCAGGCTTCCTTTTTAGAATTTCAGAAAGATTTCTTTCAAAAACCCCTGGCACAGGCCTTCCTGCTCTATCTCCTATTACTGCAAAAGTAAAACCATAAGCAAAAGAGCACAGACCTATGATTAAGAGAATTATGGTTATTAACTTCTTTATTTGCTTCATTTGTTATCTCTTTACCTTATTAAATTAGTATATATCTCCTTTGTTTTCCCAATTTTATCCTCTATTTCTCTTATAATTTTACTAAGAATTTCTTCTTTAATATCTTTCCCCAATCTACCCTCCAATGTATTATATATTACCTCCATGCTACTAATTATGAAACTCTTAATCTCATCCTCTCCATACTTGTCCTTTTCTTTATAAAAGTATATAAAATTCGGTTTTTTATCCAAGATTATATGTCCGAATAAATATTTCACATCAAGCAAACAGCCCTCCTTAAACTCGCTCCATACTCTTTCGATCTCCCGAATTAAGCTTTTATCTTTTAACTCTCTGGTTAAATTACTCCAGAAAATATAAAAAGAGTGGATCAAAGCAAGCTTATAATCAGTTTTAATATTTATCAAACAATTATTATTTATTAACGTTGTAATCACATTTTGTGTATGGATTTTTTCAAAAGGTGAGTAATCAAAAACTTGCCTTAGGGTTCTTTCCCCATTAAATAGGTAAGATATTATAAACTCGTCGGTTTTTAAATCTCTGCCTACGGGAAGAAATATATCACTTCCTTCAGATTTTAATACTGTGGAGAACTGTTCAGACTTTGTCTTATCAATTTCACTCTTTACATACTTGTTTAAAAAATCAAATACATTTCTTATAAACACTTCAATCTCGTTAGCTCCCATTCTCAACAAATGCCTATAAAAGTAGTGCCACGATGTTTTTTCAGAATTTATCAAATCCTCTAATAATCCTGAAATATCCTCCTCCATCTTAGATATGAAAGTCTGGATATCTTTTCTTAAAGCTCTCTCATTGGTTAGATACTTTCTACCATCTTCCTGAGTCAAAAATCTCCAAAATCTCCACAATATGTATACCCAAAATACCCTTTCATCATCATCTACTCTAATAAGCTTCTCTTCATCTATCAGCTTTCGAAGCAACTCTAAAGTTTTTAATTCTCCCAAAGGAGAGGTCATTACCACATCTCTTACTTTGGCAATACCATCAAAAGACGAGGACACCACCTCTTCCTCTAATGCAAGACCATCTATTCTAACAGGAAGTAAAACAAAATCACCCAAATAATTCATCAAGTCAAGATTTTGAGAAAGATTGACAATAATTTCTAAAGGATCCAAGTTCAAAATTTTATTTTGTGCCTTTTCATCAGGATAGAATACAAAATCCCCCCTATCCCACAAAGCAAGACCTAAAATTGCATTATATCCTTCTATAAAACCACTTCTAACATTTACTATTTTTCCATTCTCAAAGAATATTTCTGCCTTCTTTACCCCAGTATCTATCTCAAGTCTCCCTGTTTTTTTCCCTATAGAAAGAGTCTGAAGTACTTCCCAAAGAGGAATACTCTGCAAATCTCCTCTTATCCCCATAATATTTCCCCTTCTAAAAATTTATTAATATTTAATTATCTTATTAATCCCATTCTTCTCTTTCTATACTGGTCAAACATAATAGCAAGTATGATTATTGCACCTATAGCAGAGGGTTGCCAGTAAGCAGGAAAGCCTAATAACACCATTCCTGTTCTTAAAACTTGCATAATAGCCGCACCAATAATAACTCCAAGAACAGTTCCTTCACCTCCAGTAAGTGAAGCTCCCCCTATAACAGCAGCAGCTATAACATCAAGTTCATATCCCAAAGCTGCCGTAGGAGCAGCTACCCCTAATCTTGCAGTCATTAGGATACCACCAATAGCTGTAAGAGCTCCACAAAGAGTATAAACCAGTACCTTTATTCTTCCAGTATTGATACCAGAAAGCCTTGCAGCCTGTTCATTTCCTCCAACAGCATATATTTTATATCCCCAAGAGGTTCTATTAAGGAAGATCGATGTAATTATACCCAGCACTATCATAAATATAACGGGAAGAGGAATACCTACCCCTAAAAAAGGCACGTCATATTGCCCAAGAGTAATGAAAGATTTCGGTAAATCTCTAACAGGCCATCCTCCCGTTACACCATAGCAAAAGCCTCTCGCAATATTCATTGTACCAAGAGTAGCAATAAAGGGCGGAAGATTAGTTTTACTTATCAATATACCATTTATAAAGCCTATTAATCCTCCAATAAATATTCCACCAAGAATAGAAAGAAATACACCAAAATTAGCCTTAAGCATCATAGCTGTTATCAAACCTGCCATAGCCATTACTGAACCAACCGAAAGATCTATTCCTCCCGTAATAATAACCATCAATATTCCAAAACCACTAATAGCAATCCATGAAAAAGCGCGCAAAATATTAAAAATGTTAGTAGAAGTCAAAAAAGTCTCAGTGGTCAAACTTAGAAATAGAGATAATAAAAATAATATGACAAGAATTCCGAGCTCCTGAATTCTAGACGTCTTTATCAATCTTTTACTTTTTACCCCTTCTTTCATTTACAATCCTCCCCTCATTAATTAACTATATTTCCTGAAGCATAAGCCATAATCTTCTCTTGAGTAGCTTCCCTCCTGGGTACCTCTGCCACAATTTTCCCTTCATTCATGACAAGAATTCTGTCACTCATGGCAAGTACTTCAGGCATCTCTGAAGATATCATAATTATAGAAATCCCAGACTTGGCAAGTTGACTCATAATTGCATGTATTTCAGCCTTTGCTCCCACATCTATACCTCGGGTAGGCTCATCAAGGATAAGTATCTTTGGCTCAGAGGCAAGCCACTTTGAAAGAACTACCTTTTGTTGATTTCCTCCAGAAAGATAAAGAACTTTCTCAAATACTGATGGAGTTTTGATATTTAATCTCCTAACAAAATCTTCAGAAATTCTTGTGAGTTTAATTTTATCAACAAAATTAAGAAATTTCAGTATCTTCTTTATAATAGTTATACCTATATTCTCCCGGAGAGACATCTTTAATATTAATCCCTGATTTTGCCTATCCTCAGGAACTAAACCAATTCCCAATTTGACAGCGTCTTCAGGAGAATTTATCTCTACTCTCTTACCTTCAATTAATATTTCACCAGATTTCTTAGGATCAGCACCAAAGATTAGCCTTACAAGTTCTGTTCTGCCAGAACCTACAAGTCCAGCAATACCAAGAATCTCTCCTTTATAAAGAGTAAAACTAACATTCTTAACTACATCACTACTTAAGTTTTTAACTTCAAGAATTGGTTCTCCCCTTACCACTTCTTCTTTCCTAAACATATCTCCAATAGGCCTATTTACCATAAGATAAATGACCTTATCGGGAGTAGCCTCCTCTCTGGACATATATCCTACCAATTTACCATCTCTTAGAATTGTTATTCTATCAGCAATCCTAAATACTTCCTCCAACCTATGAGAGATAAAAACAATAGCAATACCTTGTTCTTTCAACTGTTTTATTACTTCAAAAAGTTTTTCTACCTCCTCTGGACCAAGAGCAGATGTCGGCTCATCCATGATTATTACCTTCGCCTTAAAGGATAAGGCTTTTGCTATTTCTACAAGTTGTCTCTGAGCTACCGATAAATTTTTAACCAATTCATCAGGAGGAATGTCAGCCCCTACCCTTTCTAAAAGTTCCTTTGCTCTCCTTTCCATCTCCCTTTTATCCACAAAACCTAAGACTCCCAATATTCCTCTTCTCCTGATTTCTCTTCCAAGAAATATATTTTGAGCAACAGTCTGATTGGGAGTAACCATCAATTCTTGATGAATTGTACTAATTCCCATAAGTTGAGCATGATAAGGATCCTGTATTTCAACCCTTTTACCCTCAAAATAAATTCTGCCTGAGTCTCTTTTGTAAACCCCACTTAAAATTTTAACAAGGGTCGATTTGCCTGCTCCATTCTCTCCCACAAGTGCCATTACCTCGCCCGCATATGCTTCAAAATCTACTCTATCAAGAGCTTGAACTCCTGGAAATACCTTAGATATTCCCTCTACTCTTAAAATTGGCTCCAAACTTATTCACCCCCTTATTTAAAAGGAGGGTACGGCTTATTTTTACGCCGTACCCTCTATTCTTTAAGCTAACTACAGTTTAGAAAGCAGGTGGAAGTGGAGTCTTGAAATCTTTTAATAGCCATGCTCTAATCATTGCATCTACATTCTTCTGTGTTACAATATCCATTCCAGAATCAATCCAATCTGGGAATTTTTCATTATTAACTACTTTCCTGTAAAGAATATCTATAGCATCATAACCCCAACCCCAATATTTTTGTCCTACTAAGCCACAGAGATATCCTTCTTTGAGAAGCTGAAGCTCTACAGGTAACGTATCAAAGGCAACAGTAAATACTTTTTTAGCTTTTGCAGCTTTTTCCCAAAGAGGCATAGATCCCCTCTCAGCAAGGAGAGGCCAAAGACCTACAAAGAACCAACCTCTAAGCTTTGGATACTTTTGCATTGTTTCTTCTACTACTTGTACTCCTCTATTAATGTCGTCATAACAAGCTACAGTAGTTACAATTTTTATCTTTGGATATTTCTTAATCTCATCTTTAAATCCTCTCATTCTCTCTTCTAAATTAAGAGCTCCAGGTACTCCAGTCAAAAGTGCTACATCTCCACTAGTACCCATAGCTCTCACAAGAAGTTTCGCAGCCCATTTACCACCCTCATAGTTATTAACACCAAGGTAAGTAAATCTCTTACTCTTAGGAGAATCAGCATCAAAGGTCATTACAGGAATTCCTGCTTCCACAGCTTTGTTAATGACATCTATCAAGGCTGTAGGATCATTACAAGAGATAGCTATACCATCAACCTTTCTTGCCACCACATCTTCCACAACTCTTGCCTGCTCAGTAGCATCGGATGCTACTGATGCCACATATAGAACTTCTACCTTGTAAGGACCTTTCTTAGATAACTCCTCAGCTCTCTTGAATGCTCCATCTCTACCAAGCTCAAATACTGGATTATTTAAAGCCTTAGGAATCCATGCAAACACAAGTTTTTTAGGAGTTTGAGCAGTAGTAGCCATTAAGAGGAAGATAACAACAATAAAGAAAATCATTAAAAACTTTTTCATAAACCCACCCCCTATAAGTTAATTAGTAAGGTTCATAAATAAAGAGAATTTTAAACATTTTTTAATCTTCCTAAACCTTTACAATCACCCCTTCCCTTCTCAAGATAGGGATATTATATAACACTTGCTAAAACT